>DASRWK010000065.1:0-7227 GCA_035776715.1 Microvirga sp. | reverse complement strand
GGAGACCATTGAGCAGCAGATCCAAGGCAATCTCGAAATGCCTTTCCATGTCGATGGGCCGGCGGTCCGAGAACAGAAGCATCGAAATGTTCAGGGACAGGGCTGGCGAAAGAAGGAGCTCTGGAAATTCGAGGATCGAGGACTGGCGGATCTCGCCTCTCATGGCCCCATCCTCCAGGCTCTGGCGCAGGCGTCTGACCACCGGTCCCATGAAGTTCTGGTGATGCTCGTCGATCAGCTCCGGGAAACGGTTCGCCTCGGCGATCAGCAGGCGGAAGATCTCCCGGCTCCGCGGGTCCGTTGCAAGAATTCGATACAGGAAGCAAAGATAGGCGCGGAGGAACTCCGCTGTTGAGGAGGCGCTGCTCTCCGCGAATTCCTCAGCTTGAATGTGTACGGGCCGCGAGAGTTCACGGACCATGGCCACGAAGACCTGCTCCTTGTTCTCGAAATAGAAGTAGATCGTGCCCTTGGTGACGCCGGCCCTGGCAGCGACATCCTCCAAACGCGTGGCGGCATAGCCTTTCTGAACGAATTCCTCGAAAGCTGCCTCCAGGATCTCACCCGGGCGCTCTGCTTTCCGGCGGGTCCTGACAGCACCGGCCATAGCTGGCTCCTTCATCTCGCGCTTGTCGTCGCTCGGGTCCGTCGGCATTGGCGTTCACTTCTTCCGGCACAGATCACTAGGCTCCTACAGGCGCGATCGATGCGTCAACAGGGATGGGCCAAGCAGCTTCGGGCAGCCATCCGTGTCCTCCGTCGGGACAGCGGCCAGATCTCCGATTTAATGTTGACTAACTAGTCAGTCAATAACTATATGCGCAGCACCATTCCCAAGAGTCGTGACGATTCCACAGATGACCCGCTCCATTTTCCCGGCAGTCGCCCTCTGCCTGTCCGCAGCCCTGTTCCTCAGTTCGAATTCGACAGCGAGCGCCCAGCAACCGGGAGGAGGTCAGGCTCCGCCTCCTGAAGTGACCGTGGCCGAAATCAAGGCGAAGAAGGTTCCCGTCACATACGCGTACGCGGCCCGGATCTCGGCCTTCCGGGAAGTGCAGGTGAGGGCCCGTGTCGGCGGCATTCTGCTCAAGAGGAACTTCACCGAGGGCGCGCAGGTCAACGCCGATCAGGTGCTCTTCGAGATCGATCCCGCGCCCTTCGAGGCGGAGCTGGCCCGGGCCAAGGCGCAGCTCCAGCAGGCCCAGGCGCAGCTCAACCAGGCCCGACGGGATGCCGAACGCGCCCTGCAGCTCTTCGCAAAGGGCGCGGGCAGCGAGAAGTCGCGCGATGATGCCATTGCGGCAAGGGAACTTGCGGAAGCGTCCGTCGCAGCCGCCCGGGCACAGGTTCAGACCGCGCAGCTCAACCTCGACTATACGCATGTGAAGGCTCCCATCAGCGGCATCACCAGCCTGGAACAGGTGCCGGAGGGCAGCCTGATCGGGACCAGCGGCGACAGCAGCCTGCTGACGTCGATCACCCAGCTTGATCCCGTCTACGTGAACTTCGCCTTCGCCGACCGCGAAGGCGCCGAGATCCGCCGCCTCCTGAAGGCCCAGAACGAAGGTGCTCCGACGAAGGACCTCAAGGTGAGGATCACCTTCGGGGATGGTGAGGTCTACGAACACGAGGGCACCATCGATTTCACGTCGAGCAGCATCGACACGGAAACCGGAACCCTGCAGGCCCGCGCCGTGGTGAAGAACCCCGACCATCGCCTCGTGCCGGGCCAGTTCGTGCGGGCCACCGTCACCGGTCTGACCCTGAACGACGCCATCGTGATTCCCGAGGCTGCCGTGATGCAGGGGCCGCAGGGGCAGTTCGTCTATACGATCAATGGGAGCGGCAAGGCCGAAGTCCGCCCGGTCCAGCTCGACCGCCAGATCGAGGGCGGCTGGATCGTGTCGTCGGGCCTGAGGGCCGGCGATAAGCTCGTGACCGAGGGCGTCATCAAGGTTCGCCCCGGAGCGCCCGTGACCGCGTCAGCGGCATCCGCTCATGCCAATGTCGCGGTGAAGTGATGAATCCCCGCTTCTTCATCGACAGGCCCGTCTTTGCGGCCGTGATCTCGATCGTGATCGTGCTCGCCGGAGCCCTGGCGATCCGGGCGCTGCCGATCGCCCAATATCCCGAATTGACGCCGCCGCAGGTGGTCGTGAGCGCCACCTACCCGGGGGCCAGTGCCGAGACGGTCGCCCAGACCGTGGCGGCGCCCCTCGAGCAGCAGATCAACGGTGTGGAGGGCATGCTCTACATGCAGTCCTCCAACTCCAGCAGCGGCACGATGCAGCTGACCGTGACCTTCGCGCTGGGCACGGATCCGGATCAGGCCACCATCGACGTCAACAACCGGGTGCAACGCGCGACCCCGACCCTCCCGTCGGAGGTGACCCGGCAGGGCGTCACCGTCGCCAAGCGCTCGACGTCGATCCTGGGCATGGTCGCCATGTTCTCGAAGGACCCGCGCTACGATCGCACTTATGTCGGCAATTACGCGCTTCTGAACGTCATCGACGAGCTCAAGCGCATCCCCGGTGTGGGCGACGCCTCGGCGCTCGGCTCTCTCGATTATTCCATGCGCATCTGGCTGCGGCCGGACAAGCTCGCGCAGTTCAACCTGACTCCGACGGAGGTCGCGGCCGCCATTCGTGAGCAGAACGCCCAGTTCGCCGCCGGCCGCTTCGGCGACGAGCCCACCGACAAGTCGGTGGCCTTCACCTACTCGGCCACGACCATGGGCCGCCTGCCGGACAAGGAAGCGTTCGAGAACATCATTCTGCGCTCCGACGCCAAGGCCGCCGCGCTGCGCCTGAAGGACGTCGCCCGGGTCGAACTCGGCGCTCAGAGCTACACGGTCACGGCGGAGCTCAACGGAACGCCGGCCGTTCCGATCGCGGTCTACCTCCAGCCCGGTGCCAATGCGCTGGCCACGATGGAGGCGCTGACCGCCCGCATGGAGGAGCTAAAGAAGGCCTTCCCTGAGGGAATCGACTATCAAATTCCCTTCGACACGACCAAGTTCATCAAAGTCTCCGTCGAGGAGGTCCTCCACACCTTCGTCGAGGCCATCGTACTGGTCGTCGGTGTCGTGTTCCTGTTCCTGCAGAACTGGCGTGCGACGCTGATCCCGGTGATCGCGGTTCCCATTTCGATCATCGGCACCTTCGCCGGCATGTACATGTTCGGCTTCTCGATCAACCTGCTGACCCTGTTCGGACTGGTGCTGGCCATCGGCATCGTGGTGGACGACGCTATCGTGGTGCTCGAGAACGTCGAGCGCATCATGACGACGGAGCACTTGCCTCCGCGTCAGGCCGCCATCAAGGCCATGGGCGAGGTCACGGGCCCGGTGATCGCCATCGTGCTGGTGCTGTGCGCCGTGTTCGTGCCCGTCACCTTCATGGGCGGCCTGGCCGGCGAGATGTACAAGCAGTTCGCGGTCACAATCGCGATCTCGGTGACGATCTCGGGCATCGTGGCGCTCACTCTCACGCCCGCCCTCTGCGCGCTGATCCTGAAGCCCGGCCATCAGCAGCCGGCCCTGCCGTTCCGCCTGTTCAACCGCGCCTTCGACCGGCTCACCGCCGGCTATACGGCCGGCGTGCGCTTCCTGGTGCGCCGTGTGGCGGTGGGCCTGCTGATCTCGGCGGGTGTGGTCGGCGCGACGGCGTACCTGTTCGTGACCATCCCGGGCTCGCTCGTGCCGGACGAGGATCAGGGCGTTCTGTTCAGCGTTGCGGTCCTTCCGCCGGCGGCCTCGCTCAGCCGCACCCAGGCGGTGGTCGGCACGGCCAGCGACAACTTCCGGAACCATCCGGCGGTCGAGAATGTGTTCGCGGTGTCGGGCTTCGACCTGCTCTCAGGCGGCCTGAAGACCAGCGCCGGTACCTCCTTCGTGTCACTCACGGACTGGAGCGAGCGCCAGGCGCCGGAGCTCGATGCGCGCAAGCTCGCGGGCCCGTTCATCGGCATGAATGCCGGCATCAAGGACGGCATGGTGCTCGCCTTCAACCCACCGCCGATCATGGGCCTGAGCACCACGGGCGGCTTCGAGCTCTATCTCCAGGACCGCACCGGCAGCGGCGTCGCCAATCTCGCGGCGGCGACCGCGAATCTGGTGGAGGCCGCCTCCAAGCGCCCTGAACTCACCGGCGTGCGCACGACGTTCGACACGAGCGTGCCGCAGTACAAGATCGATCTCGATCGCGAGAAGGCGAAGGCTCTGAACGTGCCGATCAACTCGGTGTTCGAAGCCATGCAGAGCACGTTCGGCAACCTGTACGTCAACGACTTCACCCTGTTCGGGCGCAACTACCGCGTCATGCTGCAGTCGGAGTCGAACTTCCGTCAGACACCGGACGATCTCAGGCACGTCTTCGTCAAGGCGGGCTCGGGCAGCATGATCCCGCTCAGCACGCTGGTGACGGTCGAGCGGGTCATCGGTCCCGATCAGCTGGAGCGCTTCAACGCCTTCAATGCCGCCAAGGTGACCGGCAATCCGGCCCCGGGCTACACCTCGGGACAGGCGATCGCCGCCATGCAGGAGGTGGCGCGGGAGGCGATGCCGGAGGGATTCCAGATCGCCTGGACTGGCTCGGCCTATCAGGAGCTGGAAACGGGCGGCACCGGATCGCAGGCGATGATCTTCGGCCTGATCATGGTGTTCCTGATCCTGGCAGCGCAGTACGAGAAGTGGAGCCTGCCGCTGGCGGTGATCACGGCTGTCCCGTTCGCCCTGTTCGGCGCGCTGGTGGCGATCTGGCTGCGTGGATTGACCAACGACGTGTATTTCCAGATCGGCCTGGTCACGCTCATCGGCCTGGCGGCCAAGAACGCGATTCTGATCGTGGAGTTCGCGGTTCTCCGGCGTCAGGACGGAGTGAGCGCCGCGGAAGCCGCCATCGATGCGGCACGGCTGCGGTTCCGCCCGATCGTGATGACGTCCCTGGCCTTCATCCTGGGTGTCGTGCCGCTCGCGATCTCGACAGGCGCGGGCTCTGCCAGCCGTCATTCCATCGGTACGGGCGTCATCGGCGGCATGCTGGCGGCGACCTTCATCGCGACCTTCCTGATCCCGATGTTCTACCGCCTCATCGCATGGCGGCAGCCGAAACCTCGCCCGGATGACGAGATGCCGCCGGCTTCGGCCCCGGTGGACGTGCCGACATCTTGATCTCCCACGCTCAGGCCGCGGTCCGGTGATGCATCACCGGACCGCGATCGAATGCGGACACCATCCCGTGGCTTGCAGGAAAATGACGACGCAGCGCGACACCGCCTCATCTTCTGCCCGTGATCGTATTCTGGATGCTGCCCAGAATCTGATCTGCGCCCAGGGCGTCGCGGGCTTCACGCTTGACGCCGTTGCCCAAGCGGCAAAGGTCAGCAAGGGCGGTCTCCTCTACCACTTCAATTCCAAGGACAAGCTCATCTCCGATCTTCAATGTCGGATGGCGCTGCGGCTTACGGAAAAATTCAGGGATGCGGACTGCCGGTCGGAACCGCTCCTCCTGGCGTTCATCCGTTTGCTGCGCCATGATTTTGAAAGCGGCGGACAACACTTCGCCCCGCTGCTGCTCGCTCGCGAGCGGCAGAATCCCTCCTGGGAGTTGCAGGCGAGCATGGCATGCCTGATCCAGCGGAGCGGAATCGCCGAGAACAAGAAAGCCGCTCTGCTTCTGTTCGCATCGCTTGGAATGGTTCTCTCCAGTCTCGCCCGGCTGCCCTGTACCGAACTTCCACAGATCGCGGAGCTTTTTGACGAAATGGAAGCAATCGCCGCAGGGATCTCGGTCTGACAGGACCTTGCCAGCGAACGAGAGTGCGGAGCGCCTGCCGCATTCTCCGCGTATCCCAGAGCGTCGAACGCCATCTGAGCAACTGCCGGAGGAGGGGAGGGAGATCGCAAGCTCATCCTGATGCGGGCCGGGCCTGCCGACGCACGTTCGTCCCGAGCGCGGTCAGGCACCATTCGTCGACATAGCGTCGGAACTCGCGCATGAAGGTCGTCGCCAGTGCGGAGGCTGCGTGATGGGGCGCCCGTACGGAGACGAAGCCCGTGTCGATGAAAGGCACAAAGGGCCTGATGACGATGTTCTTGTCGAGGAACTCCGCGGCCGAGTAGGGATCGACCAGACTCACCCCTCCGCCTTCGGCCACGAGCAGACAGGCAATGTGGGACAGGGGCGTCTCAAGGGAGATCGTGCGCGGCACGTCGGCAAGCACCGTGTCGACACGGGATCGGAAGAGGGTGCCTGGACCGATCCCGACGAAACGCTCGCCCCTTAGATCCGCCGGTTTGATCGTCCTGCGCCGTGCCAGGGGATGATCCGTGCGCATGACGGCAACCGTGGCGATCGGAATCGACTCGATTTCCAGTCCCGCGCGATCGAGAGGGCTGTCGGCATAACCGAAATCGGCCTGACCGCTTGCGACCGCATCGAGCACGAGATGCGACGGAACCCCGCTGATCGAGATATGGACGCCTGGTCGCTGAACCGAAAAGCGGGCGATGAAGCGGGTGAGAATGCTTCCGGTCAGGGCAGGCATCGCGGCGATCCGGAGGGAGCCCGCCGTCTGAGCCCGAAGCGCTTGGGCGAAGGTACCGATCCGCGACAGCCCAACGAAGGAGCGCTCGACCTCCGCGAGCAGCGCCGTTGCCTCGGCCGTGGGGACGACATGATTTCCGCGCCTCTCGAAGAGAACGAGGCCGGTAGCCTCTTCAAGACTCCTGATCAGGCGGCTGACGGCCGGCTGTGTCACGAAAAGCGCCTCCGCGGCCCTCGTGATGCTGCCTGTGAGCATCACGGTGCGGAAGGCTTCGATC
The DNA here is from genome assembly GCA_035776715.1 of Microvirga sp. GTDB lineage: Bacteria > Pseudomonadota > Alphaproteobacteria > Rhizobiales > Beijerinckiaceae > Microvirga. Next base: position 401 of record DASRWK010000065.1, on the reverse strand, counting down.
TGCCGGAGGCTGATATCCATCGTTTCCTCTGCCGTAGCATAACTTCAAAGCATGCAAGTCTAATTAATTCTGATTTGACCTCATGAACAGGGCTGCATGATTGTTGACGGACTGGTCGGACGGGCGCTGCGGATTGCCTGGCCGTGCGAAGGATAAACAAGGGGGATAGAGGGAATGAGAGCTTTAAAGGTGTTGGGAGCCGTTGCTCTCGGCTTGACGGTCATGGCAGGTGGAGCGCGTGCTCAGGACAGGATCGTCAGGATCGCGACGGAGGGCGCCTATGCGCCGTGGAACTTCACGGGCGCGGGCGGCAAGCTGGAGGGCTTCGAGGTCGACCTCGCCAACGACCTGTGCGCCCGCATGAAGGTGAAGTGCGAGATCGTGGCTCAGGACTGGGACGG
>DASRWK010000064.1:0-2152 GCA_035776715.1 Microvirga sp. | reverse complement strand
TGAAGGTGAAGCAGCCGCGGCCCGGGACTACATCAATCAGAAGGTGACCCCACTCGCGCAGCAGATCGAGCAGGTTCTGACAAACCTCATGGACTGGAACGGCAGGGGCGCCGATGAAGCCCGGGAGACTGCATCCGACACCTATGTCATGACCCAGAGGCTGATGATCGGCTTCGTCGCTGCCGGCGTGGTTCTTGCCGTCGCTCTGGCCTTTCTCATCATCCGGTCGATCTCCAGCGGCATTGCATCCGTAACGCATCCCATGGGGCTCCTTGCACGGGGGGAGCTGGAGGCTGAGATTCCATTCCGTGGCCAGAGGACCGAGCTCGGCACGATCGCGGACGCCGTACAGGTGTTCAAGGCCGCGTTGATCGCCAAGAAGGAGGCGGACGAAGCCGCAGCCCTTGAAGCCGAGGCCAAGATGCGCCGGGCTCAGATGCTGGACCAGCTCACCCGGCAATTCGAGGCGAACGTTTCGGTGCTGACTCAGGGATTGGCGAGCGCTGCGACCGAAATGGAGGCCACCGCCCAGTCCATGACGGCCATTGCCGACCAGACGAACGGCCAGTCCATTACGGTCGCCTCGGCGGCCCAGCAGACCTCGGCCAATGTGCAGACGGTTGCGGCGGCGACGGAGGAACTGTCGATCTCGATCCGCGAGATTACCGGCCAAGCGAGCCAGTCCTCGCACATCGCCGAGCGTGCTGTTGCCGATGCTCAGCGCACGAATGAGACCGTACAGGCTCTGGCGACCTCCGCCGACCGGATCGGTGATGTGGTGCAGCTCATCAACAGCATCGCCTCCCAGACGAACCTGCTGGCGCTGAATGCCACCATCGAGGCGGCCCGCGCCGGCGAGGCGGGCAAGGGCTTCGCGGTGGTGGCCAGCGAGGTCAAGGACCTGGCCAGCCAGACGGCGCGCGCAACGGAGGAGATCTCGGCCCAGATCGGCTCGGTCCAGCAGGCCACCAAGAATGCGGTCAGCGCGATCGAGCAGATTGCGCGGACGATCGCGGAGATGTCCCAGATCTCGGTGTCCATCGCGGCCGCGATGGAGGAGCAGGGTGCCGCTACCGCCGAGATCGCCCGCAATGTGCAGGAGGCGGCGCGCGGCACCGAACAGGTGACGGGCAACATCGAGGATGTCAGGCGAGGGGCAGGGGAAACGGGGGCTGCGGCTTCACAGGTGCTGGGTGCCGCCCAGGACCTGACCCGCCACTCGAACGATCTGGGCCGCGAGGTCGCGACATTCCTTCAGGGCGTGAAGGCGGCCTGACACGCCAGAGCTGTTTCCGTTGACGTGGAATCGGATCCCTTCCTTGGCTCGCCGCATTCTTGAGAGCGAACCGGATCCGCTTCGCCGGAAAGTGCTCCAATCGGCCCTGCGTCCTTCTCCTTGAAAGAGGAAAGCCCGCTCCATCCCTGGGGCGGGCTTTCGCGTTTCCCGGCCTCCGACTTCGGCTTGGCGCCCGCCGATAGAGAGGCTGCCGACCTGTACGATCCCGAGACCGTGGCCTGTCATCATGCGCTCCGATCACCTGACTCTCGGAAGTCGGCCGGATCGTGACATTGTCCCTCGCCCTGCCGTGTCCGGGAGGTGACACATCAATCCGATGCGAATGGAAATGAACACTCCCAGGCTTATGATCTGGCCCGGGATTTGCCCTGCGGGCGGCGCTTCACTCCCATTCGCTCCACGGAGCGTTTCAGAACGGCCTGGCGCTCCTCCTGGGCTTCGAAGAAGAAGTCGAGGACGAGGGAGGAGCGCGGGCTGTTGGCCGGGTAAAGGACCCCGAAATTGAAGGTCACTTCGGGCAGGAAAGGGCGCACCGCCAGTCCTTGCTCGGCGAAGGTCTCAGCGGTGAAAGGGTCCGCAATGGTAACGCCGAGGCCTTCCTTGACCAACTGGCAGGCAATGGCGGTAATCGGCGTCTCGACCTGCACCTCATAGGCGATATCGGCGTCGCTGAGCACCCTCTCCAGAGACCGCTGGACCATGCTGTTGGGGCCATAGCCAATGAACGGGATGCCTGCGAGATCGTGGGCCTCCACAAAGGGCTTCTGAGCGAGAGGGCTTGTCGCGGGCATTACGCATACGCCGGCGGCGCGGTCAAAGACCTCCACGTCCAGCCCCGGCCGCTCGAAGGGCAGC
>DASRWK010000063.1:0-1594 GCA_035776715.1 Microvirga sp. | reverse complement strand
TAGCTGCTCCCTCATCGCCTTCAACAGCTGCATGGTCTCATCGTCCATGAGCGCCCTCCGAATATCCGATGCCATCAGGGTACACGCTTCGCGGACTTACGAGAAATAGGCTTAGGCGAACTTCGGAGAATTTTGTATAGGCGAACTTCTGAGAGCTCCCCTTTCGCGCACTCGGGCGAATAACGGCCAACCGAGCCGTCTCTAAGTGTGAGCACCGGGCGGGGAACGAGTAGCTCTACCCCAACACTCGCCTTGCCCGGGAACCACCCAGGCGTCGCCAAGCGTCGCAGGCGCGCTTGCTGCGCGAGGGCACGCCCCATAACATGGCGCTTGCTGATGTCCATGCACTAACCAAAGGTGGGACAAGTGAACCGCCGCGAAGCGGTTGCCAGGGAGCCCACACGAAGGGACAAACAAGAGCCATGAAGATCGAGCGGATCGAAACGCTGGCCTGCGATGCCGGATGGCGCAATTACCATTTTCTCAAGCTCGTCACCGATGACGGCGTCGTCGGCTGGAGCGAATTCGACGAGGCCTTCGGACCCCCCGGGCTCGCGACCGTCATCGAGCGGTATGCCGGCCGGTTGATCGGCGAGCCGGTACACGACCACGAGCGCCTCTATGCCACCCTCGCGGCCACCGCAAGACCCGCTCCGTACGGCCTGAGCGCCGAGGCGTTAGGCGCTATAGAGAACGCACTGCTGGACGCCAAAGCCAAGGCTCTGGGCGTGCCCGTTTACGACCTGCTCGGCGGGAAGCAACGGGATGACGTTCCCATCTACTGGTCCCACAGCGCGAGCTGGCGCATCAACCATCCCACGCTCTACACTCCCGCCATCACGAACCTGGACGGTGTGAAGCAAGCGGGTGAGGACGCCCTCAAGCTGGGATTCTCCGCGCTCAAGACCAACATGTTTCGCCACGAGCAGGGGTCGGTCCACGCCTGGATGGCAGGCTTCGGCGCCCCGTTCTCCCCCGGCCTCAACATCGACAGGCCGCTCATCCGGAGCATCAGGGCCCATCTCGAGGCGCTGCGCGACGGCGCGGGGCCCGATGTAGAGATCCTGCTCGACCTGAATTTCAACGCCAGGACGGAGGGGTTCGTCAGCATCATCCGCGCCCTCGAAGACTTCGACCTTTTCTGGGTCGAGCTCGACATCTACAACCCCCGGGCGCTCTCTTACATCCGCCAACAGAGCCGGCACCCGATCAGCTCGTGCGAGACCCTCTTCGGCGTGCGCCAATTCTTGCCGTATTTCGAGGAACAGGCTATGGACGTGGCGATCATCGACGCCGTCTGGAACGGCGTCTGGCAGGCCATGAAGATCGCCAGTACCGCCGAAGCGTTCGACGTAAACATCGCTCCGCACAACTTCTACAGCCACCTCGCGACGACGATGAACACCCATTTTGCCGCGGCGGTGCCCAACCTGCGCATCATGGAACACGACGTCGATCGCCTCCCGTGGGACGACGAACTGTTCACGCACGCGCCAAAGATCGAAGACGGCCACATCATCGTGCTGCGAGTTCCCGGATGGGGCACGGAACCGAACGAAGAGGCCCTGCGCGCCAGGCCGCCGAAGGTGCGCAC
>DASRWK010000062.1:0-4468 GCA_035776715.1 Microvirga sp. | reverse complement strand
AAAAGGACGGTGACTGTGTGGCGTCCCATATAGAAAGCTGGAGCGTGACAGGCCAGCGGGGATCGGGTGAGGCCTGATCTTCTGCCGGCCGGAGCCCTTGGGCCGCGCCCAAAGAAAAAGGGCGGGGCCATCCGGTCCCGCCCTCTTCCTCAGGTTTCGCCGCGGCGCGGGCGTGAAGCCGGCGCGGTCGGTCGGCGGGTCGCGCCCAGGAACGCCCGCGCCGCGGCGATCTCGAAGGCCTATTCGTCGGCGTCCGGCTCCGGCGAACCGAGCAGCTCGTCGGCGATCTTGACCGAGTTCTTCCGCACCGCAGCCTCGATCTCGTTGGCCATGGCCGTGTTGGCCTTGAGGAACTCACGCACGTTCTCGCGGCCCTGGCCGATGCGCACCGAGTCATAGCTGAACCAGGCGCCCGACTTCTCGACCAGGCCAGCCTTGACGCCAAGATCGAGGATCTCGCCGGTCTTGGACACGCCCTCGCCGAACATGATGTCGAACTCGACCTGCTTGAAGGGCGGAGCGACCTTGTTCTTGACGACCTTCACGCGCACCGAGTTGCCGATCGGATCGTCGCGATCCTTCAGGGTCGAGACGCGGCGGATGTCGAGGCGCACCGACGCATAGAACTTCAACGCGTTGCCGCCCGTCGTGGTCTCAGGGCTGCCGTACATGACGCCGATCTTCATGCGGATCTGGTTGATGAAGATCACCATCGTGTTCGAGCGGGAGATCGAACCGGTGAGCTTGCGAAGGGCCTGGCTCATCAGGCGCGCCTGGAGGCCCGGCTGAACCTCGCCCATCTCGCCGTCGAGCTCGGCCTTGGGGGTCAGAGCCGCCACCGAGTCGATGACCAGCACGTCCACCGCGCCGGAGCGCACCAGCGTGTCGGCGATTTCGAGCGCCTGCTCGCCGGTGTCGGGCTGGGAGATCAGGAGATCGTCCAGGTTGACGCCGAGCTTGCGGGCATAAACGGGATCGAGCGCGTGTTCCGCGTCCACGAAGGCGCAGACGCCGCCCTTCTTCTGGGCTTCGGCGATGGTGTGCAGCGCCAGCGTGGTCTTGCCGGAGGATTCCGGCCCGTAGATCTCGATGATGCGGCCGCGGGGAAGGCCACCCACGCCGAGCGCGATATCGAGGCCGAGAGACCCCGTCGAGATGGTTTCGATTTCGACCGGCTGCTGCCCCTTGCCGAGCCGCATGATCGAGCCCTTGCCGAAGGCGCGCTCGATCTGAGAGAGCGCCGCGTCGAGAGCTTTCGATTTGTCTTTATCCATTGATGAGCTTTCCACCAGTCTCAGAGAAGACTGCGACATGACCAGACATCCTTATGGCAGGAGGAGGAGTGAATCTCAACGCGGTGTTGAGAGAATATATGTACTCACTTTGTTCTCCCGCACAAGTTCTTTTTTCGTTCTCTTTCGAGAATTCACAGCCCTTTCGCCAGCCAGATTGCCGCACGAAAATTCATCAATATCGTCAGTGGCTTATCGACCCATCGTCTGCTTCACGGTCTCGACCAGCTGACGCAGGCTGAAAGGCTTGGGCAGGAAGTTGAAGTCCTCCCCTTCCGGCAGGTTCTTGCGGAAGGCTTCCTCCGCGTAGCCGGAGACGAAGATCACCTTGAGATCGGGATAGAGCTTGCGCAGCTCGCCCAGCAGGGTCGGCCCGTCCATCTCCGGCATCACCACGTCCGAAACCACGAGGTCCACGGGCGCGCCCCGTTCCTGGATGATCTCCAGGGCCTCGACGCCGGAGGCCGCCTCCAGCACCGTGTAGCCCCGCGCCGCCAGAGCCCTGGCGTTCACGGCGCGGACCGGGTCCTCGTCCTCCACGAGCAGGATGGTGCCCTGCCCCGTCATGTCGGCGGCGGGCTTCTTGGGAGCGTCGGCCTTGGCCTCCTCGGGCGCGTCCTGGGCGTCCGCGACATGGCGCGGCAGATAGATGCGGAAGGTCGTGCCCTGCCCGGGTTTCGAATCCACGTCGATATAGCCGCCCGACTGCTTGACGATGCCGAACACGGTGGAAAGGCCGAGCCCCGTCCCCTTGCCCACCTCCTTGGTGGTGAAGAAGGGCTCGAAGATCTTGTCGATCACCTCGGGCGTCATGCCGATGCCGGTATCCGAGACCTCGACCAGCACGTAATCGGCGGGCGGCATGCCGCTCACGTTCAGGCGGGCGGCTTCTTGAGCCGAGACATTGGCCGTGCGGATCGCGAGCTTGCCGCCGTCCGGCATGGCATCGCGGGCGTTCACGGCCATGTTCACGATCACCTGCTCGAACTGATTCACGTCCGCCTTCACGAACCAGAGGTCGCGGCCGTGACTCAGATCCAGCTCCACCCGCTCGCCGAGGAGGCGCTTGAGGAGCATGGAGAGGTCGTAGAGCCGGTCGTTGAGGTTGAGCACTTCCGGCCGCAGGGTCTGGCGGCGGGAGAAGGCGAGCAGCTGGCGCACCAGGCTCGCGGCCCGGTTCGCGTTCTGCTTGATCTGCATGATGTCCTGGAAGGACGGGTCGGTGGGCCGGTGGTTGGCGAGCAGCAGGTCGCTGTAGCCGATGATGGCTTGGAGCACGTTGTTGAAGTCGTGCGCCACGCCGCCGGCGAGCTGACCGACCGCGTTCATCTTCTGCGACTGGGCGAGCTGCTCCTCCACTTTCCGGAAATCCGTGGTGTCGAGGGCGTAGAGGATCGCCGTCTCGCCGTCCGCACCCGTATCGCCCGCGGGCGTGACCCAAACCCGGACGGCGCTGCCGTTCTCGCCCGCCGTCTGGAGTTCGAGCGGGGCGATGTCGCCACGGTTCTCGGCGACGGCCTTGAGGGCAGCCTCGAGGGAGCCGCTTTCGCGGAAGCTCTCGAAGATCGAAGGGCCTTCGCCGACGCTGTCGCTGGTACGCGGCAGGGTGCCGAAGAGTTTGGAGAAGGGCGCGTTGGCGTGGACGATCCGGCCTGCGCGGTTCACGGTCGCGATCGCGATCGGCGTGTTGTTGAAGAAGCGGACGAAGCGCACCTCGGCGGCGCGCTGCCCCTCGTCCACCTCGACACCCGGCGAGCGGTTCAGGACCAGGGTGCGGGAGGCGCCCATCCGGCCGTCCAGCCCGAAGGCGATGCGATGATAGAGGCGCACGGGCAGGAACTGGCCGTTGCGGCGGCGAAGGTCCAGGTCGAGGGTTTCCGTGCGCACGCTCCCGGGCTCGCCGGTGAGCGAGGTCATCATCGCCACCACGTTGCGCGGCACGATATCGCCGAGATTTAGGCCGCCGGAGCCGACCTGGGCGAGATCGTAGTCGAGCCAGTTCGCCAGCGTGGCGTTGAGATAGACGATGGCACCCTGAGGATCGATGGAGAGAAAACCCGCCGGCGCGTGATCGAGATAATCGATGGCGTGCTGGAGCTCCTGGAACACGTTCTCCTGCCGCTCCCGCTCATGGGTGATGTCGGCGATGCTCCACAATGTGGCGTCCCTGCCGCCGGACCGCCGCACCGGGCGCACGCGGACCCGGTACCAGCCGAATTCCTGCCTTCCGTCGAGGGATGGCGAGAGGCGGATCTCCTCCGTGCCGGTACGGCGCTCGCGCCCTGCCTGGGCCAGGCGGTAGATCGCCTCGGAGACTTCCGGTGCGCCTATGAACAGGCGCTCGACGGGACGCGCCTCGGCCCCGTCGGAGCCTGCAAACGCGAGATAGGCCTCGTTGGCATAGACGATCCGGCCCTCCCCGTCGACGACGACCAGACCCTCGCCCGCCGTGTCGGCCATGAGCTTGGTGATGTCGTTGCGGATGGTCTGGCCGGCGAACTGAACGACCCCGATGGCCCAGGCGAACAGAAAGAACACGCCAGCCATGGCGAAGAAGGCGAGAAGGCCCAGGATCAGGGGCTGCGCCTGCTCGCTGCCGAGGAACCGGAGGCTCAGCACGGCACCGGCCAGAACGGCGGCCAGCAGCAGGACCCATCCGAAATGGCCGGGGCGGTCGGAACGGTCGATGGTCGCGCCCTTTGGCATATCGCCCTGATGAGCCATGTCCTTCACAATCCTTCAGGAAAGCGGACGTGCCCGAAGGCACCGGGCGAGAGAGCTCGCCCCAACCGCCTGATCTTAGAAGCGTTCTACACGGAATTCATTGACTGTCCTCTAAGGCGGCATCACATGGCGGCGCAAGTGCTCTGCCGCCGGCGGGTTTCCGGGGAATAATTCTTAGATTGCCCCGTGCAGGCCACATTTTAGGTGCTTGAGGGCCTTTCCTCCCCCTCGCAGATTGCGGGACCGTTCGTGAACCCCATATGCCGCAAGGCAGAACTTGTACCGTTAACCATCTGTTAACCTTGCGGCTGGCTTTGACGGTCAATGTGGTACAAACAACACAGAACTGGCCTGTCAAAGGCCCCCACAAGGCTTGAGATCTCATCGTGTCATCACTTTTTGGTATTGAAGCGTCGCGAGCTGTTCTTTTCGTGATCGCGTTCGCCATCATC
>DASRWK010000061.1:0-3951 GCA_035776715.1 Microvirga sp. | reverse complement strand
GACCTGGACCGTGCGCAACCCGGAAGATCGCGCCCGCGCCGAGAAGCATGCCGATCAGATGGTCTTCGAAGGGTTCATTCCCTGACCATTGCAACGATCCCGCCGAGCGATTAGCTCTAGACCGTCGGACCGGGAGCGGACTCCGCTTCCAGGCCTCATCCGATGCTCCAGGCTTTGAGCAGCACATCGTTCTTTGCGAAAGGCCGGATCGACTTTTTCGCACGATGCGCTACGCTCGAACGGCGGGATCCTTCCATTCGGTGACCTTCCAAGTCAAAATCGCCCAAGGCCTGAAAGCGGTTCCAGCTCCTGCCTGGGACGCTTGCGCTCTTCGCACGGGCTCGGACGAGGACGATCCGTTCAATCCCTTCGTTTCCCATGCCTTCCTGTCGGCTCTCGAAGATTCCGGCTGCGTCGGCCCCAAGACCGGCTGGACGCCGGTGCATGTGCTGGTCGAGGACGAGAGCGGCAAGCTGCTTGGCGCTGCCCCCTGCTATGTGAAATCCCACTCCATGGGCGAGTACGTGTTCGACCACGCCTGGGCGGACGCCTATGAGCGCGCGGGCGGCCATTATTATCCCAAGCTCCAGGTCTCTGTTCCCTTCACCCCGGTGACCGGCCCTCGCCTTCTCGTGCCGGACGGCGCGCGGTCCGACGACGTGCGAACCCATCTGGTCGCGGGCTTGCGCTCCTTGAGGGACCGGATCGGAGCCTCCTCGATCCATGCCACCTTCCTCCAGCAGGACGATCTCGCCTGCCTGACCGGCCACGGGTTCCTGCGCAGGGACGACCAGCAGTTCCACTGGTTCAACGAGGGCTACGGCGGCTTCGACGACTTCCTGGGGGCGCTCGCCTCCCGCAAGCGCAAGGCGATCAAGCGGGAGCGGCGGGGCGCGCTGGAGAACGGCATTTCCATCGAATGGCTGAGGGGCCGGGAGATCACGGAAGCGCATTGGGATGCGTTCTTCGCCTTCTATATGGATACCGGGTCGCGCAAATGGGGACGGCCATATCTCAATCGCCGCTTCTTCTCGGCCGTCGGCGAGCGCATGGCCGACAGGGTCCTGCTCGTCATGGCCAAGCGGGAGGGCCGCTACATCGCCGGCGCCATCAACCTCATCGGCGACAGGCGGCTTTACGGACGCAACTGGGGCTGCATCGAGGATCATCCCTTCCTGCATTTCGAGGTCTGCTACTACCAGGCCATCGAGTTCGCCATCGCGCACGGTCTCGACCGCGTGGAAGCGGGCGCACAGGGCGAGCACAAGCTGGCGCGCGGCTACAGGCCGGTTTTCACGTCCTCGGCCCATGACATCGCCGACACTTCCTTGAGAAAGGCCGTGGAGGCCTATCTGACACAGGAGCGCACCTATGTGACGGAGGCCGCCGAGGAACTCTCGGAGGCGTCCCCGTTCAGGCACACCGAAGAGGACTGAGCCCTGCCCGCTCCTCTTCCGTCTCCCCGGCCTTGTGCCGGGGATTCCCGTCTTTTGTGGCGCGGCGCCTCTTGAAGGCGGGGATGGCCAGGTCAAGCCCGGCCATGACGCCGAGGAGATCGGGAGGGCCAGGGATGTGAGCGATAGCCCGTGGACGGTCCAAGGCCCCAAAGAAAAGCGCGGACCTTTGCAGATCCGCGCTCCGTCTCAGTCCGGGCTGAGACGATTTCAGAGGGCGTCGGTAATGGTCTTGAGACCTTCCATCAGGGCCTCCGGAGAGGTTCCCATGGCGGCAAGCCCCACGTTCACCAGCCAGTAGCAGCCGAAGATGATGGCGGGCACCAGGACCCAGCCGAGGATTTCCTCGAACCAGATCCGCCGGCGCCGACGCAACTCACGCTGCTCGCGCCAGGACAGCTTCGGCCGCGGCTCAATGATCCGGGTGGCCTCGATCGGGCCCTCGTGCAACTCGGACGTCATGCTCTAACCAATGGAACCTTTGGAACGGTGCGGATACCTCCGCCCCCATTACCACCTGATCCTTTTGGCTTCACGGACTTTTTCGCCTTGGAGGACGACTTTGCCCGGGGCTTCTTCTTGCCCGCATTCGTTACGACCTTCTCCGGCTTCGGCTTGACCGGACCTTCGACATACTCGAAGCCCAGGCTCTGCAGGCCGATCTCGTCCGTCTTGACCACGACCTTGACCGCCCCGCCGTTCTTCAGGCGGCCGAACAGCACCTCGTCCGCCAGCGGCGTCTTGATGGTGGACTGGATCAGGCGGCCCATCGGGCGGGCGCCCATGGCCTCGTCGTAGCCGTGCTCGACCAGCCAATCGCGGGCCTCGTCGGTCAGCTCGATGGACACGTTGCGGTCCGCGAGCTGCGCGTCGAGCTGCATGACGAACTTGTCGACCACCTTCTGCACCACCTCCTTCGGCAGGTGACCGAAGGAAATGACCGCATCGAGACGGTTGCGGAATTCCGGCGTGAACAGCTTGTTGATCGCCTCCGTGTCGTCGCCCTCCCGCTTGGTGCGGGTGAAGCCATAGGCGGGGCGTGCCATGTCGGCGGCGCCCGCGTTCGTGGTCATGATGATGATCACGTTACGGAAGTCGACCTGCTTGCCGTTGTGGTCCGTCAGCTTCCCGTGGTCCATGACCTGGAGCAGGATGTTGAACAGGTCCGGATGCGCCTTCTCGATCTCGTCGAGGAGGAGCACGCAATGGGGATGCTGGTCCACGCCGTCCGTCAGGAGACCGCCCTGATCGAACCCCACATAGCCGGGAGGCGCACCGATCAGGCGGCTGACCGTGTGGCGCTCCATGTACTCCGACATGTCGAAGCGCAGGAGCTCGACGCCGAGCGAGACCGCCAGCTGCTTGGCCACCTCCGTCTTGCCGACGCCCGTGGGACCGGCGAAGAGATAGGAGCCGATGGGCTTCTCCGGATCGCGCAGGCCCGCGCGGGCCAGCTTGATGGCCGACGACAGGGCTTCGATCGCCTTGTCCTGGCCGTAGACCACGCGCTTCAGGGTATCCTGAAGGTGCTCGAGCACCTCCGCATCGTCCTTCGACACGGTCTTGGGCGGGATGCGGGCCATGGTGGCGATGGTGGCCTCGATCTCCTTGATACCGATGGTCTTCTTGCGACGGCCCTCGGGCAGGAGCATCTGGGAGGCGCCGGTCTCGTCGATCACGTCGATCGCCTTGTCCGGCAGCTTGCGGTCGTTGATGTAGCGGGCCGACAGCTCCACCGCCGCCTTGATGGCGTCGTTGGTGTACTTGAGCTTGTGGAAATTCTCGAAATAGGGCTTCAGGCCCTTCACGATCTCGATGGCATCCGGCAGCGACGGCTCGTTGACGTCGATCTTCTGGAAGCGGCGGACGAGGGCCCGGTCCTTTTCGAAATACTGGCGGTATTCCTTGTAGGTCGTGGACCCGATGCAGCGCAGCGTGCCCTGGGCGAGGGCAGGCTTGAGCAGGTTCGACGCGTCCATCGCGCCGCCCGAGGTGGCGCCCGCGCCGATGACCGTATGGATCTCGTCGATGAACATGATCGCGTTCGGGTGCGACTCGATCTCCTTCATCACCTGCTTCAGGCGCTCCTCGAAGTCGCCACGATAGCGGGTGCCCGCGAGCAGCGTGCCCATGTCGAGGGCGAAGACCGTGGCGCCTTTGAGAACCTCCGGCACCTCGCCCTGCACGATCTTGCGGGCAAGGCCCTCCGCGATGGCGGTCTTGCCGACGCCGGGATCGCCGACGAGGAGCGGGTTGTTCTTCTGGCGGCGGCAGAGGACCTGGATCGTGCGCTGCACCTCGGCCTCGCGGCCGATGAGCGGGTCGATCTTTCCTTCCTTCGCCTTCTTGTTCAGGTTGACGCAGTAGGACTCCAGGGCATCGCCCTTCTTCTTCCCGCGCGCATCGGACTCGTCCTGGGTCGGGCGCTCGTTGGAGGATTCCTCCTCCGCGCCGCGCGGCGAGCGGCTCTCGGAAAGGCCGGGGCGCTTGGCGATGC
>DASRWK010000060.1:0-2692 GCA_035776715.1 Microvirga sp. | reverse complement strand
GACAGCCGCTCCGGCACCTCCGGGACGCGGTTGCGCAGGATGGCGAGCTCGCGCTCCGCATCCGGATAATCGACCCAGTGATAGAGGCAGCGGCGTTTCAGCGCGTCGTGGATCTCCCGCGTGCGGTTCGACGTGATGATGACGATGGGAGGATGCTCCGCCCTGATGGTGCCGAGCTCCGGGATCGTCACCTGGAAATCGGACAGAACCTCGAGCAGGAAGGCCTCGAAGGCCTCGTCGGTGCGGTCGAGCTCGTCGATGAGCAGGACCGGGGCTCCGGCCGTGTCCGGCTCGAGAGCCCGCAGAAGCGGCCGCTTGACCAGATAGCGCTCCGAGAACAGGTCGCTCTCCAGCGTATCGCGATCCACCGTCCCGCCGGCCTCGGCGAGCCGGATCGCCATCATCTGCCCGGCATAGTTCCACTCGTAGACGGCCGAGGCGACATCGAGCCCCTCGTAGCATTGCAGGCGGATGAGGCGCCGCCCGAGGGCGGACGACAGCACCTTCGCGATTTCCGTCTTGCCGACGCCCGCCTCGCCTTCGAGGAAGAGGGGGCGTCCGAGCTTCAAGGCGAGGAAGAGCACCGTCGCGAGGGGACGGTCGGCGACATAGCCCGCGCCGTTCAGCAGGGCCAATGTCTCGTCGATGGAACCGGATTGGTCGGCCACGGGCTATGCTGCTCCATAATGCATGATGCCCGGGCAGACCCGGGCACCGGCGTTGATGTGGGTCGGGTCGGCTGCGCTCAGCCTCGCGCAGCGGCGGCCTCGACGGCGCGGCGGGCCATGACCCCGACGAGATGGGCCCGATAGGCGGCATCCGCGTGGATGTCGCTGTTCATCTCGTCCTCCGGCACGGAGATTCCGTCGAGGGACCCGGATGTGAAGTCCCGGCTCAGCGCCTCCTCCATCTCCGGCACGCGGAACACGCCGTTGGAGCCCGCACCTGTCACGGCGACGCGTACGCCGTCCGCATGCTTGGCCACGAACACGCCGACCAGGGCGTAGCGGGAGGCCGGGTTGCGGAACTTGGCATAGGCCGCCTGCGCGGGGATCGGGAACGAAATCTGCGTGATGATCTCGCCGTCGTCCAGCGCCGTCGTGAAGATGCCTTGGAAGAAGTCGTCCGCCGCGATCGTCCGCTTGTCCGTGACGATGGTCGCGTTCAGGGCGAGGCACGCCGCCGGATAATCGGCGGAAGGGTCGTTGTTGGCGACCGAGCCCCCGATGGTGCCGCGGTTGCGCACGTGCGGATCGCCGATGAGCTCGGCCAGATCCGCGAGAGCCGGAACGGCCGCGCGGACATCGGCGGAACTCGCAACCTCCGCATGCTTCGTCATGGCGCCGATCGTGATCGCATCGCCGGATCGCTGGATGCCGCGAAGCTCGGCGATCTGGCCGAGATCGATCAGGCTGGCGGGCCCCGCGAGCCGCAGCTTCATGGTCGGCAGCAGCGTGTGCCCGCCCGCGAGGAACTTGGCCTCCTCGGACTGGCCGGCGAGGTTTGCGGCCTCCTTGACGCTTGTGGGGCGGTGATAGTCGAAAGCGTACATGCCTCTGTCCTCCCTTATTCCGCCGCCATGGGCATGCGGGCCTTCTGCGCCGCCCGCCAGACGGCCTGGGGCGTCGCGGGCATCGCGACATCCTCGTGACCGAGGGCGTCCGTGATCGCGTTGATGACCGCGGGCGGGGCCGCGATGGCGCCCGCCTCGCCGCAGCCCTTGATCCCGAGCGGGTTCGAAGGGCAGGGCGTCACCGTCATGCCGACCTGGAACGACGGCAGGTCGATGGCGCGCGGCATGCAGTAATCGTTGAAGCTGGCCGTCACGAGCTGACCGCTCTGGTCGTAGACGGCCCCTTCGAGAAGCGCCTGTCCGACGCCCTGCGCGATGCCGCCATGGACCTGGCCCTCGACGATCATCGGGTTGATGATCACCCCGAAATCGTCCACCGCCGTCCAGCGATCGATGCGGGTGACGCCCGTGTCGGGGTCGATCTCCACCTCGCAGATATGGACGCCGGCCGGGAAGGTGAAATTGGTGGGATCGTAGAACGCGCCCTCCTTGAGGCCGGGCTCCAGATCCTGGCCGGAGAATTTGTGGGCGATGTAGGCCTGGAGGGCCACTTCGCCGAAGCCGAGCGCCCGGTCCGTTCCGGCGACCCCGAACTTGCCGTCCTTGAACTCGATGTCTCCCTCGGAGGCTTCGAGAACATGGGCCGCGACCTTCTTGCCCTTGGCGATGACCTTGTCGAGGGCCTTGGCGATGGCCGACATGCCGACAGCACCGGAGCGAGATCCGTAGGTCCCCATGCCGAACTGCACCTTGTCGGTGTCGCCATGGACGATGCTGATCTGGTCGATGGGGATGCCGAGCCGGTCCGAGACCAATTGGGCGAAGGTGGTCTCATGGCCCTGGCCATGGCTGTGCGAGCCCGTGAGCACCTCGACGGAGCCGGTCGGGTTGACGCGCACCTCGGCCGATTCCCACAGGCCGACGCCTGCACCCAGGGATCCCACCGCCTGCGATGGGGCGATGCCGCAGGCCTCGATATAGCTCGAGAAGCCGATGCCTCTGAGCTTGCCGCGGCGCGCGCTGTCCTGCTTGCGCTGCTGGAAGTTCCTGTAATCGGCGAGTTCCAGCGCCTTGTCGAGCGAGGCGGCGTAGTCGCCCGTGTCGTAGGTCATGATGACC
>DASRWK010000059.1:0-4245 GCA_035776715.1 Microvirga sp. | reverse complement strand
TGTTGATCAGGAGGACGCGCAGGTCGCGCAGGTCGGTTTCCTTTCCCTGCTCCGCGATTGCCTCCGCGACCAGTTCAACCGCTGCGATCCTCTCGCGGATCGTCTCTGCAAAGCTCTTGTCAGTCATGCGCGCTACCCCCGGTGAATCGCTGGAACCCTTCCATCGGTCGCGTGAAAGGATGCGCGCGCATGGTTAACGAATGCTTACGGAGGCTGCGAAAGCCTGTATTTCCCGGGCTTTCAGAGCACTCGGCGACCATATTCCTGTGTGCGGAAAATCAGAGGGCAGGCGCTCCAGCTTTCGAGGCCTCAGCACCCCTGGCACACGCCGCGCCGGGCCTTCTGCTCCAGCTGCTCGCCCTCCCGGAGCAGTTCCTCCTCTCGGGGTGAAGGACCGATGGCGGAAGGCTCGCCCGGCCGGCGATTGGTTCCGGAAATGCCGCCCGTCGTGGTGGTATCGGCCCCGTTCGCCCCGGCTCCTCCGGTGCTGCCTTCACTGCCGGGTGGAGGCGTCGGAGCGGTGTTCGCCCTGTTCTGCACGGGCGTGCGACCGACATCCGTGTCTGAATCAGCCGGGGTCTGGGCGCCCTGTCCCGGACGCGGAACGGTCGAGGGGTTGTCGGCCGAGGGGGCAGCGCCTGTCGACGGCGCGACGCTGCCGGAAGTGGCTCCAGCGCCGCTCCCGCCGGCGGCACTCCCGCCGGAACCTCCCCCGCCTGACGACGAGCTCTGCGCCCAGGCAACGCCGCCCATGAGGCTGCTGACGATCAGAATGGCTGGAATGGCGAAGCGCATGTGCTTTCTCCCGACAAGGGCTGTCGCACATCAACTCGGCGCGCACTTGGTAGGTTTCGGGTCAGCGACGCCATACCACAAGGCTGACGGATCTTGCCGGGTCGATCAACTGCCCGACGCCGGGTCTGAGGCCGGCTCCCGAGAGGACCGCCTCCGCGCTCCTGCCGGTATCACATGCGGAAAAGAGAGGAGTTCCGTCCGGAACCACGGTGCCCTCGGCACGCGTGAGATGGAACGCGTCGTAGCCGATCTCGAGGAAAAGATCGAAAACCCGCCGCCCGCCCGGCACCGCGACCCTGCCGCCATGCGGCAGAACCATGCGGATGGCCTCCTCCCACGAGAGCATCTGCGGGTTCCACCACCAGCCGTCGACACGCCTTTCGATCCCCCGTGACGAGGAGGACAGGATCATCCGCATGCGGTTCCTGGGGTTCGGGTTCGTCTCGTGCCCCAGACGCCCCAGCACCGTCACGTCGGACCGGTTGAGCTCGGCCTGGAAATAGGCCCAGTCCGCATCGTTGCGCAGCACGTCGGGTGTCCGGCCCGCCGCATCGGCAATGCGGTCATTGTCCGAGACGATGGCATAGCCGTGAATTTCAACGCGGGACATGGGGCACCTTTCGACCGGGAGCGCGCACGAGCGCGGCGGTCGTCAGGATCCACAGCACCAGCGCATTCAGCATGTGCCAGAGCGCATGCGTGCCGAGTGGTAGCGCAGAGCAGACCGCGCTGTCGATGGAGCGGAAGACGAGCGAGAGGGCGAAGATGAGGCCTGCCCACAGCAACCAGCGGCCCGGTTGCACCACATGCCTGATCCGGCACGCGATTCCTACGGCGACCAGCGCCATCAAGGCCGGAAGGTAGCCGATCGACCCGTTCAGGCTCACGCCCGGAAAAACGTTGAACCACAGGCGCGGGAAGGAAAGGTTGAAGACCGCGAACCCAAAGGTGACGGCGATGGCGGCCGCGATCCCGAGGCGCAGATAACGGCGCATGGCCAGCAGGAAATAGCTGTAGATGAACACTGCGATGGGCAGCACATCCGCGAGCAATGACCATCGGTTGGCGAAGGTATGGAACAGGAAGCTGCCGATCCCCACGATCGCCGTGACGGCGATGAGCCACAGAGCGGGCCAGTCCCTCGGCCGCCGGCGTCGCCAGAGCCAGAAAACGTGAGCGGCCGCGAGGACAAAGGCCCCGTTCGAGACCGCATTGACCGGTTCCGCCCAGAAGCCGGGGCCGATCCTCTCGCAATAGCTGTCGATGGGCTGAAACCAGGATGGATTCATGGGGCGCAACCGTGGGGATGGCGAAGGGGACCACCTTGCAAGCTTTCGACGAACATCCGATGAAGGTTGAAAGAGGCAGACGAGACAGACGAGATGCGCATAGCCACCTGGAACGTGAACTCGATCAAGCAGCGATTGGATCACCTCGCCACCTTCGTGAAAAGCGCGGAGCCCGACGTGCTGTGCCTCCAGGAACTGAAATGCGTGGACGAGGCCTTCCCGAGGGCCGAGGTCGAAGCGCTCGGCTACAACGTGGTGACTCATGGTCAGAAGACCTATAACGGCGTCGCCATCCTCTCGAAACGTCCCCTCGAGGACGTGCGGCGAGGCTTGCCGGGAGACGAGAGCGACGAGCAGGCGCGCTATCTCGAGGGCGTTCTGGCCACATCTTCTGGCGCCGTGCGCGTGGCCTCCATCTATCTGCCGAACGGCAACCCCATCGGCACCCCCAAATTCGACTACAAGCTCGCCTGGATGGACCGGCTGAACGCCCATGCTCGCCGTCTTCTGCCGCTGGAAGAATCCCTCATCCTCTGCGGCGACTACAACGTGATCCCGGAGCCGAAGGACGCCGCCAATCCCGACGCCTGGGCGAACGACGCCCTGTTTCAGCCGGAAAGCCGCAGGAAATTCCGGGAACTCCTGAACCTGGGATTCGCCGACGCTCTGCGCGCCTGCAGCGATCAGCCAGGGCTCTACTCGTTCTGGGACTATCAGGCCGGAGCCTTCCAGCGGAACAACGGAATCCGGATCGACCACCTTCTCCTGTCGCCTCAGGCGCAGGACAGGCTGAGGAGCGCTTCGATCCGCAAGGAGGTGCGCGGCTGGGACAAGCCCTCTGACCATGTGCCGGTGATGGTGGATCTGGAGATCGATTAGCGGCCGCCAGCTATCGCGCGGGAATCCTGACGAACACGGAACGGCCAAGCCATTGGAACGAACCAGGACATGGCCAGCCCGAGGATGGAGACCGCTCCCGCAGTCCGGAGCTCTAGTGGCGGGACTGGATGTACTGTTCGAGCAGAGCAAGAGCGAGCTTGCGGTCGCTCTCACCCGCACTGGCGAAGGCCTCCGCGTACAGGCTCTCGATCCACTGGTCCTTGCCGGACGCCATTGCCGCCTCGCGGGCAAGCGTCAGCCACATGAGCCCCTTGGCCCGCTGACGAGGCACGCCCTGCCCGTTCATCAGCATGTGCCCGAGGAGCGCCTGGGAGGGTGGATGTCCCTTTTCCGCCGCCAGGTTGAACCAGCGTGCCGCCTGCCGTGTGTCGCGGGAGACGCCCGTTCCCTCCATATAGAGACGGGCGAGATTGTACTGCGCGTTGGAGTCGCTGAAATAGGACGCCGCGTAGCTGAACATCTCCACGGCGCGGGCCGGATTGGCGCTCACATAAGTGCCCTCGATGCCATCCAGGAAATAGGTGCCTAGCGCCACGAACGCACTCGACACGACCATGGCATTCGGTGAATCCGGGCTCTCGTCCGCATGCTGATCTGCGAGCTTGGAGAAGTATTCGAACGCCTTCAGGTCGTCGTGCTCGACGCCGTCGCCGTCCGCATACATCCGGCCGAGCTTCCAGAGCGCCAGTGTGTGCCCCTGCCCCGCCGCATACTCGAGGGCCGCCGCGGCTCCGAGCTTGTCGCCCGCGTTGTAGTCGCGCATTCCGGTGCGCAGCGCCTCGCGAACCGAGCCATATTTCATGGTCGGAACGAGCCCGGGCGTCAGCGCCTGCGTCAAGGGCTGGGGATGCGGCGCGGCATCGAGAGCGAAGACCGAGGAGGTTCCGAGCAGCACGAAAGCGCAAGCGGTTGCCGTCATCCGACGGTTCATCTGCTTCATTGTGTCGATCAGGCGCGCGTGCATGGACTTCAACTCTTTTCCATCCGGTTCTCACAAGAGTCCCCACCAGAATGGAACTCTCGTGATCTGCCATGTGCTGCGCCACCTATGCAATGATCCTCGCAACAGGCCGTCCGACAAAGTTAATCGGCTGCACCCCTGAAGCGCCTCGTCATAAAGCGTTGGTTTAGAAGCACTTTAGCTGACTTTTACAGGTGCTCGCGCTTTATGGCGGGATCGCGGCGACGCTCGGGCCAAGAGCGGCAGGATAAGGAAGGTTTCTGTGTGTTGCTCGCACGCAACAATTTTCAACGCCCGTTG
>DASRWK010000058.1:0-8456 GCA_035776715.1 Microvirga sp. | reverse complement strand
GCGAGATGCTCCGCAACCACGCGGAGAACCAATGGGTGATCGGTACGGTGGCCGGAGCCCTGCAACCCATCGTGGTCCGCAACGGCCTGCAGGGACTGCCCGCAAAGGCCCTCTACAGCTGGGAGCCGACGGCTATGCTCGGCGTCTATCGGGTCGACGAGATCTACTGGAACAAGGCCCTCGGCAAAGAGGCCAGCCGATGATCCGCTTTCTGTTGCGTCGCCTTACCACCATGGCCGTCACGCTCGCCATCATCTCGGCCCTCGTGTTCTTCATCATCAAGCTGCCGCCGGGAGACTTCCTCACCAACCTGATCCATGAATTGCGGGCACAGAACGACAGCGCCGCCATCGCCAAGGCGGAGTTCCTGATCACGCAATACGGTCTCGACCGCCCGGCCTGGCAGCAATACCTGATCTGGATCGGCGCGATGCCAGGACCCAACGGCTTCTCGGGCCTTCTCCAGGGCGATTGGGGCTGGTCCTTCGAGTATGACAAGCCCGTCGTGGACGTGGTGGGCGATGCCCTGTGGCTGACGCTCCTCGTGAATCTCGCGGCGGTGCTCTTCATCCACCTGGTCGCGATCCCGATCGCCATCTATTCGGCCACGCGGCAATATTCTCTGGGCGATTATCTGGCGACCTTCATCGGCTATATCGGGCTCGCCACCCCGAGCTTCCTGCTCGCCCTCATCCTGCTCTACTACATGAACCGCTGGTTCGGCATCTCCATCGGCGGGCTCTACGACGCGAAATTCGCGGGGGAGCCCTGGACCTGGGAGAAGATCAAGTCGCTTCTGTCGCATCTCATCGTGCCCACCATCGTGATCGGTCTCGCGGGCACCGCCTCGATGATCCGGCGCATGCGCGCGAACCTGCTCGACGAACTCGGCAAGCAATATTACGTGACGGCGAAGGCCAAGGGACTCGGGCCCACGAAGGCGCTCCTGAAATATCCCTTCCGCATGTCGCTCAATCCCTTCGTGGCCGATATCGGCAACCTGCTGCCGCACCTGGTGTCCGGCTCGGTGCTGGTATCGCTGGTGCTGAGCCTTCCCACGGTAGGCCCCATCCTGTTGAGCGCGCTCAAGAACCAGGATCAGTTCCTGGCGGGCTTCATTCTGATGTTCGTGGCGGTTCTCACCGTGGTCGGCATGCTGATCTCGGACCTTCTCCTGGCCTGGATCGATCCGCGGATCCGGATGGGAGGCGGGCGATGAACACGCTGCCCACCCGCGCGCGCCACTATGTCGATCCGTCGCCCTTCGATCCCGGCGCCACGGAGCCCATCGGCACCGAGAACGAGAGCTTCTACCGCGCCTCGTCCTGGCAGCTCATGTGGTGGAAGTTCCGCCGCCACAAGGTTGCCGTGGCGGCCGCCTTCGTGCTGCTCGCCTTCTACCTGATAGTGCCCTTCGTCGAGGTGATCGCCCCCTATAACCAGACGAAACGCAACGGCGACTTTCTCTATGCCCCCCCGCAGAGCATCCACCTGATGCACGAAGGGCGTTTCGTCGGTCCCTTCGTGTATCCATACACATACAGCTTCGATCTCGAGACCTTCCGGCGCGTCTACACGGTCGATACGTCCCAGCCGCAGCGGCTCCGGTTCTTCTGCCGGGGCGATTCCTATGAGTTCTGGGGCGTCTTCCAGACGAACGTACATCTCGTCTGCCCGCCCGAGAACGGCACGTTATTCATCCTCGGCACCGACCGGCTGGGGCGCGATCTCTTCTCGCGCATCGTCTACGGCGCGCGCATCTCTCTGACCATCGGACTCATCGGCATCGCGGTATCCTTCACCCTCGGCCTCCTCTTCGGCGGGCTCGCAGGCTATCTGGGCGGCTGGGTGGATCACGTGATCCAACGCATGATCGAGATTCTGCGCTCCCTGCCCGAGCTGCCGCTGTGGCTCGCGCTCTCGGCGGCGCTGCCGGCGAACTGGAGCCCGCTTCTCGTCTTCTTCGGCATCACGATCATCCTCGGCCTC
Source organism: Microvirga sp. (assembly GCA_035776715.1). Lineage (GTDB taxonomy): Bacteria > Pseudomonadota > Alphaproteobacteria > Rhizobiales > Beijerinckiaceae > Microvirga. The sequence goes on along the minus strand of DASRWK010000058.1, from coordinate 6,467 downwards.
CTCGACTGGCCGGGCCTGGCGCGGGCCGTGCGCTCGAAGCTGCTCGCCTTGCGAGAAGAGGATTTCGTGAAGGCCGCCGAGCTGATGGGTGCATCCAAGAAGCGCGTCATCGCGCGCCATCTCATCCCGAATTTCATGAGCCACCTGATCGCGTCCGCGACGCTCTCGATCCCGTCCATGATCCTCGGCGAGACCGCCCTCTCCTTCCTGGGACTGGGCTTGCGTCCGCCGGTCACAAGTTGGGGCGTGCTGCTCAACGAGGCGCAGAACCTCGCCGCCGTGCAGCTCCATCCGTGGCTGCTCTTTCCCATGGTGCCGGTGATCGTGGTGGTGCTCGCCTTCAACTTCATGGGCGACGGCCTGCGCGATGCGGCCGATCCGTATCACTAGTCCGCCAGGGAGCCCATGAGGACAGGCCCAATAAAAAAGGCGCCTCGCGGCGCCTTTTCCTTCTTAGCGACGGCGGGGGCTCTTTTCGAGCCATGCCACCTGGGCTCCGTCGCGCCGTCCCTCAGGGGAACGGGCGGCGGGGCGCCCCTGCTGCTGAGAGCGCTGGCCCTGAGCAGGCTTCTGGCCCTGCGCGGGACGCTGCTGGCCGGCAGCCGGATGACCGGCCTGCGGCTGGCCGCCCTTCGACTGGCCGCCTGCAGGCTTGCCGCCACGACGGCGGCGCTTGGGGCCCTTGTCGGCATTCGGGTCAGAACTGCGCGGCTGGCCGTGGCCCTGGTGCCCGCGGGCATGCGGGGCCGGACGCCCGCGCTGCGGCTCGCCGCGACGCTCCGCGCTCTCCGAGGGAGCCGCAGCGGCAGGCAGCCCTTCCGGCAACGGCATGACCGGAACCTTCAGGCGCGTCAGCTTCTCGATGTCCTTCAGATAGGCCTTCTCCTCGTCGTTACAGAACGAGATCGCAAGGCCCGAAGCCCCGGCGCGCGCGGTGCGGCCGATGCGGTGGACGTAGGATTCCGGCACGTTCGGCAGGTCGTAGTTGATGACATGCGTCACGCCCTCGACGTCGATGCCGCGAGCGGCGATGTCGGTGGCGACCAGCACCCGGCACGAGCCGTCACGGAAGGCCGCCAGGGCGCGCTCGCGCTGCGGCTGCGACTTGTTGCCGTGAATGGCCGCCCCCACGATGCCGGCCTTGTCGAGGCCGCGCACGACCTTGTCGGCGCCGTGCTTGGTGCGGGTGAAGACGAGCACGCGGTCGATCGCCGGATCGCGCAGGAGCGTTTCGAGCAGGACCTGCTTGCGGTTCGTCGGCACGAAGACGACGCTCTGCTCCACGCGCTCGGCGGTGGGGGCTACGGGGGTCACCGCCACATGGGCCGGATCGCGCAGGAAGCTGTCGGCGAGCGTCGAGATCGTCTTCGGCATGGTGGCCGAGAAGAACAGGCTCTGACGATCCTTCGGCAGAAGGGTCACGATGCGCTTGAGCGCATGGATGAAGCCGAGATCGAGCATCTGGTCGGCCTCGTCGAGGACGAGGATCTCGATGTCGCGCAGGGACAGCGACCTGCGATCGACGAGGTCGAGCAGGCGGCCGGGCGTGGCCACGAGCACGTCGATGCCGTTCGCCAGCGCCTTCTCCTGGCGGGAGATGGTGACGCCGCCGAACACCACCTCGGTGGTGAGACGCAGGTTGCGGCCATAGACCTTGAAGCTGTCGGCGATCTGGCCGGCGAGTTCGCGGGTCGGGCTGAGCACGAGCACGCGGGCGCTCTTTTGCTTGCGCGGCTTCGGATCGTTCGACAGGCGGTGGAGGATCGGCAGCGCGAAAGCCGCCGTCTTGCCGGTGCCGGTCTGGGCGATGCCGCAGACGTCGCGGCCTTCCATCGCATAGGGAATGGTCTGGGCCTGGATGGGCGTGGGCTTCTCGTAGCCCTCGGCCGACAAGGCCTTCAGGATCGGCTGGGCCAATCCGAAATCGGTGAAGAGTGTCAAGGTGATATCGTCTTTCGAACGGATGCGGTGAGCCGCAAAGCAGGTTCGGCTTGGATAAGCAAAGGCGCTTCAGGGCTCTCAAGGCGACGGCCCGCGTGATGGGGCCATCGTATGGGTCAAGCGATTGAAGAAGGGGACCGGGCTTTCACCGCTGGGGCGAATTTCCGTCACGCAGTCCCGCTCAAGCGGCTCGTGGTCGAGCGCTGACGCCGTATTGCTCATATGAGGGCTAAAGTCGTATCCGTCAACCTCTGGGCCTGACATAACCGGCCGCGGCAGCATAAGAAAGCATTCATGTCCACTTCCGCCCGCATGCCCTGGGGCTTCGTCTCGGCAATGTCTCTGACGCAGCTCGTCTCCTTTGGCACGATCTTCTATGCCTTCGCGCTTTTCGTCGAACCCATGGGACAGGAGCTCGGCTGGAGCAAGTCCGAGCTGATGGGGGCCTATTCCCTGGCGCTCGGCACCTCCGCGCTTTGCGCCGTGCCGGTCGGGCGGCTCATCGATCTGGGCCATGGCCGGGTGGTGATGACCGGCGGCTCCGCCTTGGCGGCCATGCTTCTGGCGCTCTGGTCGCAGGTCGAGAGCTATCCGGCCTTCCTCCTCATCTGGGCTGCCATGGGGCTTTCCATGAGCAGCGTGTTCTACGAACCGGGCTTTGCGGTCCTGGCCCGCAGGCTCGGCTTTCTCGCCCGTCGGGGCATCACCTTCATGACCCTGGTGGGCGGCTTCGCCAGCACAGTCTTCATTCCGCTCACACATCTGCTCATCGAGCATCTGGGATGGCGCAGCGCCCTCCTCGCCCTCGCCGGGTTCAACCTCCTTGTCTGCGTCCCCATCCATGCCGCCGCGATTCCCCCGGCCCTGACGAGCGCCCCTCGCCCGGCGGAGGAACCGCCGCGCGCCCTCCCGTCGAGCGCCCGCTCCGTCCTGCTCACGGCTTCCTTCTGGTGCTTCGTGGCGTCCTCGGTTCTCCAGGGCCTGATCGGAGCGGGGCTGCCGATTCATCTGATCCCGCTGCTCACCGAGAAGGGCTACAGCCTCGAGATGGCCGTGGTTGCCTTCTCCATCATCGGCCCGGCCCAGGTGGCGGGGCGGATGGCCATGGCAATGGGGGAGCGCGCCTTCGGGATGAAGGGAACCGGCACCGTGACCTTGAGCCTGGGGGTCCTCGCCTTCGGGCTTCTGCCCTTCCTTTCGCCCGGATCCTGGCTGGTTGCCGCCTTCGCGGCGCTCTTCGGCGCCTCGAACGGCATGATGACCATCGTGCGCGCCCTTCTGCCTCCCGAGCTGTTCGGCCGCGAGAACTACGGCGTCATTCAGGGAATGATCGCCATGCCGGTCCGCCTGACCACGGCGAGCGCTCCCTTCCTGTTCGGCGCCCTCTGGGCCTGGTGGGGCAGCTATACGGCGGTCATGATCCTCTGCTTGGGTTTTTCGGCGGCTTCGCTCGGCTCCTTCCTGGTTGTCCTGTTGTTGCAAAAGGGGCGTGAAAAGCCTGAAAATTCGCTTGCGTTAGACGGCTAAAGAACTCATTTGCTCACAGACTGAAATGGCTTGGTTTAGAGAAAGACGCGTTCCGTGACGGCAGTAACTGATCTTCTCATCGTTGGCGGCGGCATCAATGGTGCGGGCATCGCCCGCGATGCGGTGGGCCGGGGCCTCTCCGTGGTGCTTTGCGAGCAGGGAGATCTGGCAGGCTACACCTCGTCCGCCTCGACGAAGTTGATCCACGGCGGTCTGCGCTATCTGGAATATTACGAGTTCCGTCTGGTCCGCGAGGCCCTGTTCGAGCGCGAGCGCCTGCTGAATTCCGCGCCCCACATCATCTGGCCCCTGCGCTTCATCCTGCCCCACGAAAAGGGCATCCGCCCGGCCTGGTTCGTGCGCCTGGGCCTCTTCCTCTACGACCACCTCGCTCCGCGCAGGAAGCTCCCGGGCACGGAGACCATCAAGCTCACGAAGCATCCCGCCGGCCAGGGCCTGAAGCCCGGCTTCGACACGGCCTTCGTCTATTCCGATTGCTGGGTCGAGGACAGCCGCATGGTGGCGCTGAACGCCCTCGACGCCTTCGAGAAGGGCGCGGACATCCGCGTGCGCACCAAGCTCACCTCCGCCCGCCGCGAGGGCGATCTGTGGGCGGCGACCCTTCAGGACGTGGAAACCGGCGCCACCCAGGAGGTGCGCGCCAAGGTCATCGTCAATGCGGGCGGCCCCTTCGTGGCCGACGTTCTCAACAGCAAGCTCGGTCTCAACACCACCAAGAACGTGCGCCTCGTGAAGGGCAGCCACATCGTGGTTCCCAAGCTCTTTGACACGAAGGAAGCCTTCATCCTGCAGAACACCGACAAGCGCATCGTGTTCGCGATCCCCTACCAGGAGAAGTTCACCCTCATCGGCACCACGGACATCCCGGTGGAATCGGTTCCGGACAAGAAGGTCGAGATCAGCCCCGAGGAGATCCAGTACCTGTGCAACGTGGTGAACCACTTCTTCAGGAAACAGGTCACCCCCGCCGAGGTCGTGTGGAGCTACTCGGGCGTGCGGCCGCTCTTCGACGATGGCTCATCCAACGCCTCCGCCGTGACCCGCGACTACGTGTTCGACATGGACGCCCCGCAGGGGCAGGCGCCGGTGCTGTCGATCTTCGGCGGCAAGATCACCACCTTCCGCAAGCTCGCCGAGCATGCACTCGATGAGCTGAAGACCTTTTTCCCGGACATGAAGCCGTCCTGGACCGAAACCGCGAAGATGCCCGGCGGCGACATCGTCAACGCCGATTTCGACGCGTTCTTCGCAGGCGTGCGCCAGCGCTGGCCCTTCCTGCCCGAGCAGGTGGCGCATCGTCTCGCCCGGGCCTACGGCACCCGCATTGCCGAGTTGCTCGGAGAGGCCAAATCCATGGCCGATCTCGGGGAGGATTTCGGCGCCGGCCTGACGGCAGCCGAAGTCGACTACCTGATGCGCCGCGAATGGGCGCGCAGCGCCGAGGACATTCTGTGGCGCCGCTCAAAGCTCGGCCTGCACGTGCCGGCTGGTGCTCCGGCCAAGATTGATGCCTATATTGCCAAGCAGACAGCAGCATCCATCGCGGCTCAATAGCACCCGGAAGGCTTGCCCATGGCTCATTATATCGGCGCAATCGACCAAGGCACGACCAGCTCGCGCTTCATCGTCTTCGACAAGGCGGGCACCATCGTGTCGGTCGGTCAGAAAGAGCACGAGCAGATCTATCCCAAGCCCGGCCATGTGGAGCACGACCCGCTCGAAATCTGGCGCAATACCGAGACCGTGATCCAGGAGGCGCTGGGGAAGAAGGGGCTCAAGCCCCAGGATCTCGCCGCCATCGGCATCACCAACCAGCGCGAGACCACGCTGATTTGGGACAGGCGCACGGGCAAGCCGCTGCACAACGCCCTCGTGTGGCAGGATACGCGCGTGGACCCCGTCGTCGAGGAATTCGCGAAGGACGGCGGACATGATCGCCTGCGGTCCAAGACCGGACTGCCGCTCGCGAGCTATTTTTCGGGGCTGAAGCTCCGGTGGCTTCTCGACAATGTTCCGGGCGCGCGGGAGAAGGCTCAGGCCGGGGACGTGCTGTTCGGCAATATCGACACCTGGCTCGTCTGGAACCTGACGGGCGGGGTGAACGACGGCTGCCACATCACCGATGTGACCAATGCCAGCCGCACACAGCTCATGAACCTGGGCACCCTCGACTGGGACGAGGACATCCTGTCCCTCTTCGACATTCCAAGGGCCTGCCTGCCGGCGATCAAGTCCTCCAGCGAGGTCTACGGCGTCGCCAGGGACAACCTGGCCGGCGTGCCCATCGCGGGCATCCTCGGCGACCAGCAGGCGGCTCTCGTCGGCCAGGCCTGCTTCCAGCCGGGCGAGGCCAAGAACACCTACGGCACCGGCTGCTTCATGCTCATGAACACCGGCGAGACCCCCTACCCGTCGAAATGCGGCCTTCTGACCACGTTGGGCTACAAGTTCGGGAACGAGAAGCCCGTCTACGTGCTCGAAGGCTCCATCGCGATCGCGGGTGCCCTGGTGCAGTGGCTGCGCGACAATCTCGGGATCATCCGGGCGAGCCACGACATCGAGGCCCTGGCCGCCAGCGTGGAGGACAATGGCGGCGTCACCGTCGTGCCTGCCTTCTCGGGGCTTTATGCGCCGCACTGGAACTCCCATGCCCGCGGCCTCGTCGGCGGTCTGACGCGCTACGCCACCAAGGCCCATATCGCCCGCGCCGCCCTGGAGGCCACCGCGTTCCAGACCCGCGAGGTGCTGGAGGCCATGACGAAGGACACCGGCATCGCGGTGAAGGAACTGCGCACGGACGGCGGCATGGTGGTGAACGAGCTGCTCATGCAGTTCCAGGCCGACATCCTCGACGTCCCGGTCGTCCGTCCGAAAGTCATCGAGACGACGGCCCTGGGCGCCGCCTACGCGGCAGGCCTCGCCGTCGGCTTCTGGGCCGGCAAGGAAGACCTCGTGCGCAACTGGGCGATCGACAAGCG
>DASRWK010000057.1:0-2634 GCA_035776715.1 Microvirga sp. | reverse complement strand
CGAGCAGGCCGAAGCGGCGCTTCTCTCGGCCGAGACAGATGTTCTCCGTTACCGACCGATAAGGCACCAGGTTGATTTCCTGGTAGATCGTGCTTATGCCGGCTCCCTGAGCCTCCTGGGGCGAGGTGAAAGCCACGGGTTTCCCGTCGAAGACGATGTCGCCGGAATCCCTGGTGTAGTATCCGGTCAGGATCTTGATCAGGGTCGACTTTCCCGCGCCGTTCTGGCCGATGAGAGCATGAATCTCACCCTTCTCCACGGTCAGTTCGGCAGCCCGCAGAGCCGGTATTCCGGCAAAGCGCTTGTCGATCCCATGCATCGAGAGAAGCGGTGCCATGTGCTTTGTGACCCATCCTGTTCCTGAGAAGGGAGGGGCGCTGCCCGCCGCGGGCGGGCAGCGCAGCGGCGATCAATAGGCGTCGGCGATGAGCTGGGCGGCGTTCGACTTGTCGAAGAAGCGGTCGGTGTTCACCACCCACGGCTCGATCTGTTCGCCGCTCGCGTAGCGGTCGAGGGTTTCGAATGCCTTCGGGCCGAACTTCGGATTGCACTCGACGGTGGCGAGCATCTTGCCGTCGATGATGGCCTGAAGCGCGTCGCGCGTGCCGTCGACGGAGACGACGATCACATCCTGGCCGGGCTTCTTGCCGGCCGCTTCGAGAGCGGCGATCGCGCCGATCGCCATCTCGTCATTGTGGGCATAGATCGCCGTCGCATCGGGATGCGCCTGCAGCAGGGTCTCCGCGACTTGGCGGCCCTTGTCGCGGGCGAAGTCGCCGGACTGGGAGGCGACGATCTGCATGCCCGGATGAGCTTTGATGTAATCCTCGAAGCCCTTGCGCCGGTCGTTCGCCGGTGACGATCCGGTTGTGCCTTCGAGCTGGATGATCTTGGCCTTGCCGTCCATCGCCTTGGTCAGGGCCTCGGCCGCGCGCTTTCCTTCCTCGACGAAGTCGGAGCCGATGAAGGTCACGTAGTCGCGCCCAGCCTTGGCTAGACTCTGGTCAACGTTGCGGTCGAGCAGGATGACCGGAATGCCGGCCTTCTTGGCGGCCATGACGGCGGGGATCAGAGGCTTCTCCTCGCGCGGTGCGAGGAAGATCAGGTCGACGCCCTGGGCGATCATCGAGTTGACATCCGCCACCTGCTTGGCGGCGGAACCGGCCGCGTCCGTATAGACGAGCTGGTCGCCGCGCTTGGCTGCCTCGGCCTTCATGCTCTCCGTCTGTGCGATACGCCAGGGGTTGTTGGATTCCGTCTGGGCGAAGCCGACCTTGTAACGGTCCTTCTTCTGCAGTTTCGGCAGTTCCTGCGCTGATACGCCGCCGAACCCCAGTCCGATTGCCGCCACGCCCGTTGCGAGCGCAAGGAAAGTCCTTCTGAGCATCATGTTCCTCTCCATGGATGGTGCCCCGTTTCGGGGTTCTTTTGAGTGTGTTGCCGCAACCGTCATGGTTGCGGATCGTCACCAGCGGACATAGGTGGTCTGCTTCCGCAGGTATCCGTCGAAACCGTATTTGCCGTCTTCTCCCCCGAGGCCGGAATGCTTCCAGCCCGTGTGGAATCCCTGGACGAGCTCGCCGCAGGGGCGGTTCACGTAAAGCTCGCCGAAGGACAGCTCCCGCGACAGGCGCATGACCCGCCGCAGATCGTTCGTGTAGATATAGGCCGACAGGCCGTAGCTCGTGTCGTTGGCATAGGCCAGCGCTTGTTCGAAGCTGTCGACGGTCATGACAGGGGCGACGGGCCCGAAGATCTCCCGCTGCATGACGTTTGCCTGGTTGGTGTCGACCCGGAGGACCGTCGGCTCGAACCAGTGCCCGCGTGCGAATTCGCCGTCCTTAAGGCGATGGCCGCCCGCGAGAAGCTCCGCCCCGGATGCGACGGCCTGGTTGACGATCTCCTCGACCTTGTCGACCTCGGGCCGGTTCACCTTCGGCCCCATATCCGGGTTGGTCATCGGGTCCGCGAGCCGCATGGTCTTCACGCGAGAGACGAACTTGTCGAGGAACGGCTCCGCGATGCTCCGGTGCAGATACATGCGTTCGTTGCAGGTGCAGATCTGTCCGCAATTTGTGAAGCGCGAGACGATGGCGGCCTCCACCGCGGCATCGAGATCGGCGTCATCGAGCACGATGAAGGGCGCCTTGCCGCCAAGTTCGAGGCGAACGACCTTCAGCTCATGCGCGCCTGCGGCATAGATCTCCCGCCCGGCGCGGACACTTCCGGTCATGGTGATCATGTCGCTCAAAGGTGAGCGCACGAGCGCGTCGCCCACAACGCGTCCGTCGCCGGTCACCACGTTGAGGACGCCTTTCGGGAAGCCGACCTCGTGAGCGAGCCGGGCGATCTCGATTGCCGAGAGGGGCGTTGATTCATGTCCCTTCACGACGATAGTGTTGCCTGCGACGAGAGCCGGACCGATCTTGCGCGCGGCGAGCGCCGCAGGATAGTTCCAGGCGGTGAGGCCCACCACGACCCCGAATGGAACACGGCGGATCCAGACCTCCTCGTTCTGGAAGTCCGAGGGAAGAATGTCGCCCTCGATGCGGCGCGCGCTCTCGGCCGCAAAGGTCAGGAAGGTGACGACGGCATCGATTTCGCCCTCGGCCTGATTGAGAGGTTTTCCCTGCT
>DASRWK010000056.1:0-14852 GCA_035776715.1 Microvirga sp. | reverse complement strand
AGCACGGCATGGCGGCGGCCATGAACGGCATCGCGCTCCATGGGGGCTATGTGCCCGCCGGCGCGACCTTCCTGGTCTTCACCGATTATGCGCGTCCCGCCATGCGCATCGCCTCGCTCGCCGGCATCCCGGCGGTCTATGTCATGACCCACGATTCCATCGGCCTTGGCGAGGACGGTCCGACCCACCAGCCGGTGGAGCACCTGGCCGCCCTGCGCTCCATGCCGAAGATGCGCGTGTTCCGCCCGGCGGACGCCATCGAGACCGCCGAGGCCTGGCAGCTCGCCCTTGAGCGCACGGACGGGCCGACGACCCTGGCGCTCACCCGCCAGAACGTGCCGCAGGTCCGCAAGGACGGCGGGGCCAAGAATCTCTCCGCCACCGGCGCCTACGAGCTCTCCCCGGCGAACGGCAAGGCCCGCGCCACCATCTTCGCCTCAGGGAGCGAGGTGGAGATCGCATTGGCGGCCCAGAAGCTGCTGGCCGAGCAGAATTTCGAAGCCCGCGTGGTCTCCGTGCCGTCCCTCGACCTGTTCCTGACCCAGCCCGAGAAGGTGCGCCACGAGGTCATCGGCGATGCGCCGATCAAGGTCGCGGTCGAGGCGGCGGTCCGCTTCGGCTGGGATTCGGTGATCGGTCCCGACGGAATTTTCGTAGGCATGCATGGGTTTGGCGCGAGCGCGCCCTACAAGGACCTCTACAAGCACTTCGGCATTACGCCCGAGGCAGTGGCGGAAAAAGTTCTCAGGACCCATAATCTCTGAGACTGGAAGAGGCCAAGGGCCTCATCACAAGGGAGCTAAGACTATGACGGTGAAGGTCGCGATCAACGGTTTCGGTCGCATCGGACGCAACATTCTCCGCGCCATCGTGGAGAGCGGCCGGAAGGATATCGAGGTGATTGCCATCAACGACCTCGGCCCGGTCGAGACGAACGCCCACCTGCTTCGCTTCGATTCCGTCCATGGCCGTTTCCCGGCCGACGTGCAGGTTGACGGCGAGTTCCTCGTGATCAACGGCCAGCGCATCCGCGTGACCGCCATCAAGGATCCGGCGACCCTGCCGCACAAGGATCTCGGCGTCGACATCGCGATGGAATGCACGGGCATCTTCACCTCCAAGGAGAAGGCCTCCGCCCACCTCGCGGCGGGCGCCAAGCGCGTCATCGTCTCGGCTCCCGCGGACGGCGCCGACCTGACCGTCGTCTACGGCGTGAACCACGACAAGCTCACGAAGGATCACGTCGTCGTCTCGAACGCCTCCTGCACCACGAACTGCCTCGCGCCCGTGGCGAAGGTGCTTCATGAGACGGTGGGCATCGAGAAGGGCTTCATGACGACGATCCACTCGTACACCAACGATCAGCCGACCCTCGATCAGATGCACAAGGACCTCTACCGCGCCCGCGCGGCGGCCCTGAACATGATCCCGACCTCCACGGGCGCCGCGAAGGCCGTGGGCCTCGTCCTGCCGGAGCTCAACGGCAAGCTCGACGGTTCCTCGATCCGCGTGCCGACCCCGAACGTCTCCGTGGTCGACTTCAAGTTCGTCGCCAAGAAGGCGACGACGAAGGAGGAGATCAACGAGGCGATCAAGCGCGCGGCCGATCAGGAGCTGAAGGGCATCCTCGGCTACACCAACCAGCCGAACGTCTCGTCGGACTTCAACCACGACCCGCACTCCTCCGTGTTCCACCTCGACCAGACCAAGGTGATGGAGGGCAACTTCGTGCGCGTGCTGTCCTGGTACGACAACGAGTGGGGCTTCTCTAACCGCATGGCGGACACCGCCATCGCCATGGCGAAGCTCATCTAAGGAGGGCTGCTGCAATGACCGCCTTCCGCACGCTCGACCAAGCCGACGTCAAGGGAAAACGCGTTCTCGTCCGGGTGGACCTCAACGTCCCCATGGAGAACGGCAGGGTGACGGACGCGACGCGCATCGAGCGCGTCCTTCCCACCATCCGGGAAATCGCCGACAAGGGCGGCAGGGTGATCCTTCTCGCCCATTTCGGACGCCCGAAGGGACGCGACTCCAAGGAGTCCCTGAAGCCGGTCGCGGAAGCGGTCTCGCAGCATCTCGGAAAACAAGTGGCGTTCGCCGATGACTGCATCGGCGAAGCAGCCTCCGGTGCCGTCACCGCCCTCGGGGACGGCGACGTGCTTCTTCTCGAGAACACCCGCTTCCATGCGGGCGAGGAGAAGAACGACCCGGCCTTCGTCCAGGAACTGGCGAAGCTCGGCGACATCTATGTGAACGACGCCTTCTCGGCAGCTCACCGCGCCCACGCATCCACCGAGGGCCTCGCCCGCGTGCTGCCGGCCTACGCCGGCCGCACCATGCAGGCCGAGCTCGATGCGCTCACCAAGGGTCTGGAAGCTCCCAAGCGCCCCGTGGTGGCCATCGTGGGCGGCGCGAAGGTTTCCACCAAGATCGACCTTCTGGAAAACCTCGTGGCGAAGGTCGACGCCCTCGTCATCGGCGGGGGTATGGCCAACACCTTCGTGCACGCGACGGGCCTCGGCATCGGCAAATCGCTGGCGGAGAAGGATCTCGCCGCGACCGCGATGCGCATCATCGAGAAGGCGCGCACCTCCAACTGCGCGATCATCCTGCCCGTCGACGGGGTCTGCGCCTACGAGTTCAAGGCGGGCGCCCACAACCAGACCTATGGCATCGATGCGATCCCCGAGGACCAGATGATCCTCGACGTGGGCTCGCAATCGGTCGAGCGCATCTGCGCCGCCATCAACGACGCGGCGACGCTCGTGTGGAACGGCCCGCTCGGCGCGTTCGAGATCCCGCCCTTCGATCAGGGCACGGTCGCGGCCGCCCGCCACGCGGCCCGGCGCACGAAGGAAGGCAAGCTCGTCTCGGTCGCCGGCGGCGGCGATACGGTTGCCGCGCTCAACCACGCTGGCGTTGCGGAAAGCTTCTCCTATGTATCCACCGCAGGCGGCGCCTTCCTCGAGTGGCTCGAGGGCAAGGCGCTTCCTGGCGTGGAAGCCCTGCGCGCTTGACCGTTCCGCTCGGGTGGAGGGGGTACCCCCCTCCACCGGGAGAAAATCCCGGCGGAATGGCTTAAGCTCAGGTTCAGCCTTCACGCGCTTTCTAAGAAGCCAAGATCAATCGGAGAGGACGAAATGGCCCGCATCACCATGAGGCAGCTTCTGGATCACGCCGCCGAGCACGGCTACGGCGTGCCTGCCTTCAACATCAACAACATGGAGCAGGCTCTCGCCATCATGGAGGCGGCGAATTCGGTCGACGCGCCGGTGATCATCCAGGCCTCCCGCGGCGCGCGCTCCTACGCCAACGACATCATGCTCAAGCACATGATGGACGCGGTCACCGAGATCTACCCGCAGATCCCGGTCTGCGTGCATCTCGACCACGGCAACGAGCCCGCGACCTGCATGACCGCCATCCAGGCCGGATTCACCTCGGTCATGATGGACGGCTCGCTCAAGGCCGACGGCAAGACCCCGGCCGATTGGGACTACAATGTCAGCGTCACCAAGAAGGTGGTCGAGATGGCCCATCTCGGCGGCATCTCGGTGGAAGGCGAGCTCGGCGTGCTCGGCTCCCTCGAGAGCGGCCAGGGCGAGGCCGAGGACGGCCACGGCGCCGAGGGCACGCTGTCGCACGATCAGCTTCTGACGAACCCGGACGAGGCCGTGAAGTTCGTGGCCGAGACCAAGGTCGATGCGCTCGCCATCGCCATGGGCACCTCGCACGGCGCCTACAAGTTCACCCGCAAGCCCGACGGCGCGATCCTGGCCATGCACGTGATCGAGGAGATCCACAAGAAGCTCCCGAACACGCACCTCGTGATGCACGGCTCGTCCTCCGTGCCGCAGGAGCTGCAGGACATCATCAACCAGTACGGCGGCCAGATGAAGCCGACCTGGGGCGTTCCGGTGGAAGAGATCCAGCGCGGCATCAAGCACGGCGTGCGCAAGATCAACATCGATACCGACAACCGCATGGCGATGACCGGCCAGATCCGCAAGGTCCTGACCGAGAACCCCGGCGAGTTCGACCCGCGCAAGTATCTGAAGCCCGCCATGGAGGCGATGACGAAGCTCTGCAAGCAGCGCCTGCAGGAGTTCAACACCGCCGGCCAGGCCTCGAAGATCAAGCGCGTGTTCACGCTCGCCGAGATGGCCAAGCGCTACGCCTCGGGCGAGCTCGACCCGACCTTCGGAACGACCAAGCAGGCGGCCGAATAAAGGCCCCTGAAAGCACCCTCATTGCACCGTCACGACCGGGCCCGTCCCGGCCGTGGCGGAGAACGGTCTCGTTCAGCCGCTCACACAGTCGCCTTAATCCTCACCGACAAGCGGGGCCTCGTAAGATGGCCCCGTTTTCGCTATGGGATGCCTGTCCTTTCCATTCGAGTTCCGCGATCGATGTCCGAATCTGCCCGCCTCTACCTCATCACCCCCGTTGTGGAAGACGCTTCCTTCGCTCCCACGCTGGCCGAGGCCTGCAAGGGCGGGGCCGTGGCGGCCGTGCTGCTGCGCCTCTCCGCCTCCGACGAGCGAAGCCTCGTCAATCTGGTGAAGGCCGTAGCCCCCTCGGCCCAGGAGCATGGAGCAGCCCTCATCGTCTCCACCGAAGGCGAGGCGGATCTGGCCAACGTGGCCGTGCGCGGCGGCGCCGACGGGGCCCATGTCTCGGGCGCGGACCCGGAACTCGTCCGCGAACTGCGCGAGCGCCTCAAAGGCGACCGCGCCATCGGCGTGGGCGGCATCCGTACCAGGGACGATGCCATGACGCTCGGCGAGGCCGGGGTCGACTACCTTCTCTTCGGCGAGCCGCGCCGCGACGGCTCCCTGCCTTCCCTGGAGAGCGTCGCCGAGCGCGCCGCCTGGTGGGCCGAGATCTTCGAGACGCCTTGCGTAGCCTTTGCCCCTGGCCTCGAAGCTGTCGAAACCCTGGCGGCCACGCAGGCGGAATTCGTCGCCCTCGGGGACGCGGTGTGGAGCCACCCGGACGGACCGGCCGCAGCGGTGAAGGCGGCCGCCGGGATCCTGAACCGGCCGGAGGCCTCGCATTGATGCGGGTCTCCGGACTGATCGGCGGCGCCCTGCTGCTGGCTTCCGTTACGGTAGTCCACGCGGACGAGCCCGATCTCGCCTATGGGGCCTATCAGCGCGGCCTCTACCAGACGGCTTTCCGCGAAGCGACCCTGCGGCTGGAGAAGAACAGGAACGACGCCGCCGCCATGACTCTCCTGGGCGAGCTCTACAACCAGGGCCTCGGAGTGAAGCTCGATCCGAAGAAGGCCGCCGAATGGTATCTCTTGGCGGCCCAGCGCGGCGACGCGAACGCCATGTCCTCCCTCGGGCTGATGACGCTCGACGGACGCGGCGTCGGGAAAGACCCTGTCCAGGGCAAGGCCTGGCTCGAACGGGCCGCCGCCAAGGGCAACGCGGTCGCCAGCTACAACCTCGCCCTCCTGCTCCTCACGAGCGGCTCAGACATGGACCTGGAGCAGGCGGTCGACCTGCTGCGCAAGGCGGCCGATGCGGAGATCCCCGACGCGCAGCATGCCCTCGGCGTTCTCTATCTCCAGGGCCGGGGCGTGGCCAAGGATGCCTCCCAGGCCGCCCGCCTGTTCGAGCGCGCCGCGAAGAACGGCAGCTCCGTGGGCGAGGTGGAATACGCGATCCTGCTCTTCAACGGCGAGGGCGTCGCGAAAAGCGAGTCGCAGGCTGCCCGGTATTTCCGCCGCGCCGCCGCCAAGGGAAGCGCCATTGCCCAGAACCGCCTGGCCCGCCTGCTGGTGGCGGGACGCGGCGTGCCCGCCAACAAGGTCGACGCTGCCGCCTGGCACATCCTGGCCGCGGCTCAGGGCCTCACCGACCAGTGGCTCGACAACGCCCTCAAGGATCTCACCGCCGAGGAGCGGACCCGCGCCGAAAAGCTCGCCGCCGAACGGCTCGGGATGCGGTGAGAGGGCCTCTCCCGTCATCACCGGCCCTGAGGTGATCCTGACGCGTCGAGGCCCGGCGCATTTCTTCATCGGGATCGCCGGTACGAGCCCGGCCATGACGGAGGGCGATCCCTTGCACAAAATCGCATGGGGCAGGATCAATTGGGCACCCGCCCTGTTATCCCCGGCTTGACGCCAACTCTCCCGTAGTTCATCGACCACATTCCTCGTTTTTGCTCTTTGCCAGGACTTAGCCCATGATCCGCTCGCCCCTCATGACCGTCATGACCGATGCCGTGATGAAGGCTTCGCGCTCCCTCAAGCGCGACTTCGGCGAGGTGGAGAACCTGCAGGTTTCCCGCAAAGGCCCCGGCGACTTCGTGTCCGCCGCCGACCGCAAGGCGGAGAAGATCCTCCGCGAGGCGCTCGAGAAGGCCCGCCCCGGCTATGGGTTCGTCATGGAGGAACAGGGCATCGTCGAAGGCACCGACACCAGCCATCGCTGGCATATCGACCCGCTCGACGGCACCACGAATTTCCTTCACGGCCTGCCGCAATTCGCGATTTCCGTGGCCCTCGAGCGCGACGGCCAGATCGTCGCAGGCGTGATATACGATCCGGCGAAGGACGAGCTGTTCATCGCCGAGAAGGGCAAGGGCGCCTACCTGAACAACCGGCGCATCCGCGTGGCGGCCCGCTCCGAGGTACCGGATGCGGTCGTGGCCTGCGGGCTGCCGCATATCGGGAAGGGCGATCACGGTCTTTTCCTGCGCGAATGCGCCTCCGTGATGGCCCAGGTGGGCGGCATGCGCCGCTGGGGCGCCGCGGCCCTCGATCTCGCCTATGTGGCCTGCGGACGTTTCGACGCCTATTGGGAGCGCGGCCTGAATTCCTGGGACATGGCGGCAGGCATCCTCATGGTGCGCGAGGCCGGCGGCTTCGTGTCCGATGCGGACGGCGCTCCGAACCCGCTCGCTACCGGCTCCATCGCCTGCGGCAACGAGACCATGCACCGCGAGCTTCTCAAGCTCCTGAAAAAGGCCAAGGGTTGACCGTCCGCCACCGATATTTCTGTTCGTGTCCCCAGAGGAGGTCGAGCTCACGCTTGATCCTCGCCTTCGGGGCGGTCACATTAGAACCGCCCCGAAGCACATGAGCACAGGAAAATGATGGCGGACCAACCCCTTACCCCACCGCGGATCTACCTCGTCCGCATGGCGGTCTTTCTGGTTCTGACAGGGTTCATCGCCTTCATCCTGCACCGGCAGATCTGGGCCGCCTTCCAGGCGAATCCCGGCCTCAACGCCCTGATCCTGGGCGTCATGTTCATCGGAATCATTCTTGCCATCCGGCAGGTCTGGCGCCTGTTCCCCGAAGTGCGATGGGTCAACACCCTGCGGCAGACGGAGGAAGGACTGATCGCCCCCAACCCGCCCGTGCTGCTGGCCCCGATGGCGGCCTTCATCAGCAACCGGTCCGGGAGTTCGCTGTCCATTGCGGCCATGCGCTCCCTTCTGGATTCGATCGGCGCGCGCCTCGACGAAGGCCGCGAGATCCTCCGCTACATGGCGGGCCTCCTGGTGTTCTTGGGCCTTCTCGGCACCTTCTGGGGCCTGATCGACACCGTGGGCTCGGTCGGCGACATCATCGGATCCCTGCGGACGGGCCAGGACACCGCCGCCATCTTCGACGAGCTGAAGAACTCCCTCGCGGGTCCCCTCCAGGGCATGGGCCTGGCCTTCTCGGCCTCGCTCTTCGGCCTCGCGGGCTCGCTCGTCCTCGGCTTCCTCGATCTCCAGGCCGGTCAGGCCCAGAGCCGCTTCTATACGGAACTCGAGGACTGGCTCGCCACCACCACCTCCGACATGCCCGCCGATGCAGCCATGCGCTCGACCACCTCCCATGACCTGACGATGGCGCTCAACCGGCTCACGGCCGCCGTGAACGACGGCGCAGGCGGGCGCGCGGCGACCCAGGCCATGGCGAACCTCGCCGAAGGCGTCCAGGGTCTCGTCCAGCATATGCGCGCGGAGCAGCAGATGATCCGCGACTGGGTGGAGGCCCAGGCCGCCCGCGAGAAGGAGCTGAAGCAGGTGCTCGACCGCATTTCCCGTGAAAGGCTGCCTTGATGCCGGCATCGAGCGCAGGAGGACGCCGCCGGGGGCGCATGAGCCAGATCAATTACTGGCCGGGCTTCGTCGACGCCCTGTCCACCCTGCTGCTCGCCATCATCTTCCTGATCTCCGTTTTCACCGTGGGGCAGTTTTTCCTGTCCACCGAGATCTCGGGTCGCGATACGGTGCTCGAGCGGCTCAACCGGCAGATCGCGGAACTGACCGACCTCCTCTCCCTCGAGCGCTCCGGCCGCCGCACGGTGGAGGAGAACCTCGCTGCCCTGCAGACCACCCTGAAGGCCAACGAGGCCGAGCGGACTCGCCTGCAGGGGCTTCTCGATTCCGGCAATGCGGCGCAGAACCAGGCGGGCGAGCTTAACGCGGCCTTGGAGGCCGAGAGAGAGGCCGCGGGACGGGCTCTCAGCCAGGTGGAAATCCTCAATCAGCAGATCGCCGCCATGCGGCGCCAGCTCGCGGCGCTGGAGGAGGCGCTCGCAGCGTCCGAGAACCGCGACAGGGAGAGTCAGGCCCGGATCGCCGATCTCGGCAGCCGCCTCAACGTCGCGCTGGCCCAGCGGGTGCAGGAACTGGCCCGCTATCGCTCGGACTTCTTCGGCCGCCTACGCCAGATTCTCGGCAACCGGCCCGATGTCCGCATCGTGGGCGACCGCTTCGTCTTCCAGTCGGAAGTGCTCTTTCCCGCCGGTCAGGCGACCCTGCGCCCAGAAGCCTCGGGCGAGATCGACCGCATCGCGACCGCGCTCACGGAGCTGGAGCGCCAAGTTCCGCCGGATATTCCATGGGTGATCCGTGTCGACGGGCATACCGACCAGCGCCCCATCAACACTCCTCAGTTCCCTTCGAACTGGGCCCTCTCCTCCGCCCGCGCCATCGCCGTGGTGCAGGCCCTGATCGCCCGGGGCGTGCAGCCCCAGCATCTCGTCGCCGCAGGGTTCGGCGAGTTCCAACCCATCGACAACGGCACGACGGAAGAGGCCTATGCGCGCAACCGGCGCATCGAGCTGAAACTTACGGAGCGGTGAGGATCAGGCGTTTTTGCCGAGCGCGCGCGCGACGTCCTTCACCTGGACGCCGACACGCTTGACCGTATCCAGGATCTGCTGGCGCGGGACGCCCCATTTGTCGGACCAGTAGCGCATCTCCCAATCCTCATGGAGATTGATGCGGGCGGAATCCTGCGGGTGTCTCCTGAAGGTGGCCGCCATCCTTGACCTCCCTCGTCGTTTCAAGAGCCGATCTG
Organism: Microvirga sp.; assembly: GCA_035776715.1. Classification (GTDB taxonomy): domain Bacteria; phylum Pseudomonadota; class Alphaproteobacteria; order Rhizobiales; family Beijerinckiaceae; genus Microvirga. Next base: position 5,536 of record DASRWK010000056.1, on the reverse strand, counting down.
CGTCGGCCCTGAAACAACCCCGGGAGCAGGACTCGGTTCGCTGCGACACATCTACTCGGCCGCGAGGCCAGGCTCCCGCTCGCCCGTGAACTGGAGCCGGGCGAGACGCGCATAGAGCCCTCCCTTGCCGAGCAGGGTTTCGTGCGTCCCCTCCTCCACGATCCATCCCTTGTCCATGACGAGGATGCGGTCCGCCGATCGCACGGTGGCGAGCCGATGGGCGATCACGAGGGTGGTGCGGCCCTCCATGAGCCGGTCGAGAGCTTCCTGCACCTTGCGCTCGCTTTCCGCATCCAGCGCCGAGGTGGCCTCGTCGAGAAGCAGGATCGGCGCGTCCTTGAGGATGGCCCGGGCAATGGCGAGGCGCTGGCGCTGGCCGCCGGAGAGGGTCACGCCGCGCTCCCCGATGAGGGTATCGTAACCCTGCGGCAGGGCCTGGATGAAGCCATGGGCGGAGGCGAGCTCGGCCGCGCGGCGCACCTCCTCCTCCGAAGCCTCGGGACGGCCGTAGCGGATATTGTCGAGAACGCTCGCTGCGAAGATGGTGGGTTCCTGCGGCACCAGGGCCATGCGGGCGCGCAGGGCGAAGGGATCGGCCTCGGTGACCGGCACCCCGTCGACCCGGATCGTGCCGCTCTGCGGATCGTAGAAGCGCAGCAGCAGCTGGAGGATGGTGCTCTTGCCCGCTCCCGAGGGGCCGACGATGGCGACCCGCTCGCCCGAAGCCACCGTAAAGCTCAGGCCATGGAGGGCGCGCTGCTCGGCACGGGTGGGATAGGCGAAGTGCACGTCCTGGAAAGCCACGGTGCCGGGCGAAGGCTCCGGCAGGGGCTTCGGCTCGCTGGGCCTTTCGATGGCGGGCTTGGCGGCGAGGATCTCGCCCAGACGCTCCGCCGCGCCCGCCGCCTGCGACAGCTCGCCGTAGACCTCGGAGAGCTGGCCGAGGGAGCTCGCGGCGAAAACCGCATAGAGCACGAATTGCGAAAGCCGTCCGCCCGTCATCTCGCCTGCGAGCACGTCCTGGGCGCCGTACCAGAGCACCGCCACCACGCTGGCAGAAACCATGAAGATGCCCGCGCCCGTCAGGAAGGCGCGCATGGTGGTGGACAGACGCGCGGCGTCGAAAGCCTCCTCGGCGGCCAGCGCGAAGCGGGACGCGGTGAGGCTCTCCATGCCGAAGGCCTGCATGGTCCGGACGGCGCCGATGGCCTCCGCCGCATAGGCCGAGGCGTCGGCGAGCCTGTCCTGCGCCGCCCGCGAGCGCCGCCGCACCGCCCGCCCCGAGAGGACGAGAGGCAGAACGATCACCGGAATGGCCAGGAGCACGAGAGCCGAGAGCTTAGGGCTTGTGATGACCATGAGCACCACGGCGCCGAAGAACAGAAAGAAATTGCGCAGCGCGATCGAGATGCTCACCCCGAAGGCGGCCTTCACCTGAGTCGTGTCGGCGGTGAGCCGCGAGACGATCTCGCCGCTCTTGGTCTGATCGAAGAAGGCCGGATCGAGAGAGGTCAGATGCCGGAACACGGCGGAGCGCAAGTCCGCCACGACCCGCTCGCCCAGGGTGATGACGAAGTAATAGCGAAGGGCGCTCGAGAGCGCGAGCACGGCCACCACCACGATCAGCAGGGCGAAATAGGCATTGATGTAGGCGCGGCCCTCTTCCGAGAACCCGAAATCCACCACCCGGCGCACCGCGATCGGCACCACGAGGGTGGCCGCCGAGGCCATGATGAGCGCGGCCAGAGCCGCTGCGATCCGGCCCTTGTAAGCGAGGCCGTAGGGAACGAGCGGCTTCAGGGCGCTGAGCGCGGCTTTGGAGCGGTGCTGAGGGTTTGGCAGATCGGCCATGGCAGCCTTCGTTTGCGAATTCGCGGATCGGAGCGGTTTAACACCTTTGCCCCGGCTTGTTTCAAGGTTCTAAGTGAGGTATAGGCGCGCATTCACCAATTCAGGCTCGATCTTACGCTGCGGGCTGACCAGATGTGGCTGGCCGCGAGAAGGACTATGGCAATGGCGCGCAAAGAAACCGATCATCCCGACTACCACTTCATCAAGGTGGTCATGACCAACGGCACCGAGTACACCACTCGTTCGACCTACGGCAAAGAGGGCGACACCCTCAACCTCGACATCGACCCCAACACCCATCCGGCCTGGACCGGCGGCCAGCAGCAGCTGCTCGACCGCGGCGGCCGCGTGTCGCGCTTCACCTCGAAGTTCGGCAATCTCGGGATCGGCGGCAAGAAGTAATCCGGCTCTCCGGATCTTCACGGAATGCAGAAGCCCCGCGAAAGCGGGGCTTTTTCTTTGCCGTCACGACGTCGGGGCGAATGCCTTTTCCAGAAGGCCGATCTGGGCCGCCACCGGGTTCTGTCCCTGCGGCTGCGGCGGCGCCGCTTCCAGATCCGAGAGGAGGCGCTCAAGATGAAGGATGCGGGCATGGAGGCGGGTCGCGAGCCCGATCAGCTCCCGCAGGCGCGCCGGGAGGGCCTCGTATTCCACAAGCGTGGTGGCGGTCTCCGTCGAGTTCAGGCGCACGCGCGCCTTCTCGGCGCGCGCTTGGTCCGAGGTAATCTCGCCCTCGGCGACAGCCCGCTGGAGCAGAAGCCAGGAGGCGATCTGCATGAGGCGGGTGGTCAGGCGCATGCTCTCGCTTGCATAGGCCACGCTCGCCTCGCGCTGAAGAAAACGCGATTCCTCACGGCCCTGGCCGTCGAGGTAAGCGGCTGTTTCCTCGACCAGCTCCATTCCTTCCTGGAACAGCGCCGTGAAGGCCTCGGACCCCACAAAGCTCTGCCCGAAGCGGACAGGATCTATGTCAAGTTTGATCACGTCGGGTTCGCTCACCCACCGTCTCCCAAGGCGCTTCGCCTGGCTCCAAGCCAGACAATGTTCGATGTCGGAAGGGAATATAGAACGGGCGCTTGCAGGATGCTCTGGTAACCTCTTCTTAAGGTTAAGCGCGAGAAGTCCGGCAAAAATCGAGCCGCGCAGGGCGGCTCTTCAAGTCCAACAGGGAGGCGTCGAAGAAGAGTGGGAGGAAGAACCACTCGAAGTGTCCAGCGGGAGAAGACTGGACACCCTCATCAAGCGCCCTGAACCGTTAAAAACACGTTAACCTTGGCCGAGCCGGAAGAAGGCGCTGGCAGCGGCGCGGGAATTTTCCTTGGCGGCCTTCGCCTCCTTCAGGCGGGTGATTTCCTTTTCCAGCAACGCAACACGCTCGTCGAGCTCATCCACGGAGAGCATCGACAGGTCCTGGCCGATCTCATGGGCACTCAACGCGGTCCGCGGCTCGTCGGCGAAGGGATCGAAGGCCATGGCATTCTCCTCCTGAAGAGATTTCGTTCGAACGTTAATCCGGCATGCACTCCTTGCCAACTTCGCCCTATATGAGTGGAGCTTGACCAAAGGAGGGAAATTATGGAGCCGATTCCAGGCACGATGCGTGCAGTGATCGCCGACGGCAGCGGCGGACCCGAGGTCCTCAAAGTGGTCGAGCGGCCGGTGCCCCAGCCCAAGGAAGGCGAGATCCTGGTCCGAGTGAGAGCCGCGGGCGTGAACCGCCCGGACGTGATCCAGCGCCAGGGCGGCTATCCCCCTCCTCCCGGCGCGCCGGACATCCTCGGCCTCGAGCTCGCCGGCGAAGTGGTCGGCTCGGATCCGAACGCCAATCGCTTTCCGCTCGGCGCCAGGGTCATGGCCCTGGTGGCCGGCGGCGCCTACGCCGATTTCGCCGTGGTTCACGAAAGCAACGCCCTGCCCGTCCCCGAAGGGCTGTCATTCGAGGAAGCCGGCGCGATTCCGGAGACCTACTTCACCGTCTGGACCAACGTGTTCGAACGCGGCGACCTGAAGCCCGGCGAGACGCTCCTCGTCCATGGCGGCGCATCAGGGATAGGCACCACCGCCATCCAGCTCGGCAAGGCTTTCGGGGCGACTGTGATCGCCACGGCGGGCAGTCCAGAAAAATGCGAAGCCTGCCGGCGGCTCGGCGCCGACGTGGCGGTCAATTACCGCACCGAGGATTTCGTCGCCGTGGTGAAGGACAAAACCGACGGACGGGGTGCGGACGTGATTCTCGACATGGTCGGGGGCGACTACATCCCGCGCAACCACGAGGCGGCGGCTCAGGACGGTCGCATCGTCCAGATCGCCTTTCTCAAGGGCAGCAAGGTCGAGCTGGACTTTCGCCGCCTCATGCTCAAGCGCCTCACCCATACGGGCTCGACCCTGCGCTCCCGCTCGGTCGCCGAGAAGGCCGCGATCGCAGAGGCGCTCGAAGCCAAGGTGCTGCCCCTGCTGGAGGAGGAGCGACGCAAACCTGTGATGGATTCGACCTTTGCCCTGGACGATGTGTCCAAGGCTCACGCCCGCATGGACGCCGGTGAGCATATCGGAAAGATCGTTCTCCGGCTGTAGCACGTCGGCACACTAGCGGCTCCGGACCTCCGCACTCCTCGATGCGTGTCGCTCCAAAAGCCTCGCATCGGTTGGGTTCCGGACATGGGGCTACTTTTCACGTCCGGTGCGTTAACGTTTGCAACATCGCCCCACGCTCCCTATAATCAACTTGTTTCCCTCACAATGTGAGACGAGATGCTCCGGTCCGGACCGGTTCGGAGCGCAAGAGAGTTTTGCCGTGCGGCGCCGATGTCCGGTGCCCGGCTCCAAGGAGGTTCGCCCCATGTCCCAGGGACCGCTGATGCCGAAGGCGACGGCCGTTTGGCTCGTCGAGAACACATCCCTGTCGTTCGACCAGATCGCCGATTTCTGTAAGCTCCATCCGCTCGAGGTGAAGGGCATCGCGGATGGCGAGGTTGCGGCAGGCATCAAGGGCCTTGACCCGATCACCACGGGCCAGTTGACCCGCGAGGAAATCGAGAAGGCCCAGGAAAACCCCAATCACCGCCTGCGCCTAGCCGAGTCGCGGGTGAAGCTCCCCGAACAGAAGCGGGTGAAGAAGGGCCCGCGCTACACCCCGGTCTCGCGCCGCCACGACCGCCCCAACGCGATCCTCTGGCTCGTGCGCAACCATCCCGAGCTCAAGGACGCGCAGATCATGCGCCTGGTGGGCACCACCAAGACCACGATCCAGCAGGTCCGCGACCGTACCCACTGGAACTCGGCGAGCCTTACCCCGATGGATCCGGTGACGCTCGGCCTGTGCTCGCAGATCGATCTGGATTTCGAGGTGCAGCGCGCCGCCAAGGACCGTCCGCAGGTGGAACCGCAGGAATACGGCGGCACCCTGATGCCGGCCGAGGTCACCACGGCCGAGCCCGCCCGCGACGAGCCCTTCGCCGACATGAGCCGTCCGAAGCCCCAGGAAGAGGACATCGACGTGAACTCGGTCTTCGCCAAGCTCAAGCAGCTCAAGCGCTCTGACGACGAAGAATAAGAAACGCGAAAGGCCCGGAGCGATCCGGGCCTTTACTGCATCGTGGGTAACGAGGGCCGGCTCTTCCGGCTCTCCGCGAAATCAATGCGGCTCGACCACGCGGGAAGCCGGTTCCACGCCAGGGAAACGCCT
>DASRWK010000055.1:0-4818 GCA_035776715.1 Microvirga sp. | reverse complement strand
ATCTTTTCATCCGTTCCTTCTGGAATTCGGTCTATGTGTCTGCGATGTCGGTGGTCGTTGCATCCGTCTTCGCCCTGCCGCTCGCCTACATCACCACGCGCTTCGAGTTCCGGGGCGCCATGCTGATCCAGACGCTGGGATTTCTGCCGCTGATCATGCCGCCGTTCGTCGGTGCAGTCGCGATGCTGCTCCTGTTCGGCCGCAACGGCTCCGTGAATCTTCTCCTGAACGACTGGTTCGGCTTCAAGATTCCGTTCATGGAGGGATTGAACGGCGTGATCTTCGTTCAGGCCGTCCACTACTTCCCCTTCATCCTGATCAACCTCTCGGCTGCCCTGCGCAATATCGACAGGGCAATGGAGGAGGCCGCGCAGAATCTCGGCAGCTCGGGCTTTCGCCTGTTCCGCCGCATCGTCTTCCCGCTGGCCATGCCAGGCTACATTGCAGGCGCCTCACTGGTGTTCGTGAAGGTGTTCGATGACCTTGCAACGCCGCTGCTCCTGAACGTCAAGGACATGCTCGCGCCGCAGGCCTATCTGCGCGTGACGTCCATCGGCATCGCGGACCCGATGGGATACGTGATCTCCGTCGTGCTCATCTGCATGTCCATTCTGGCCATGTGGATTTCGGCCCGTGCCATGCGGGGGAAGGACTACGCCACCGTGCAGCGCGGCGGCGGCGGCCTGTCGAAGCGCCGGATGCGGCCGTGGGAAAGCGCTGTCGCCTATGGGGCAGTCCTGCTCATCCTCCTCCTCGTGCTGGCACCACATATTGGATTGCTGCTGCTGTCCTTCGCGACGATCTGGTCCTTCAGCCCTCTGCCGGACGCCTATACTCTGGCTCATTATGGCCGCGTGTTCGGCGAGAGCTTCGTGTATGTGAAGAACACGCTCGTCTATGCGTCGATCGCTGGCTTGATCGATGTCGTTCTCGGCACGGCTATCGCGTATCTCGTGCTGCGGACGAAGCTCATTGGACGGGAGTGGCTCGACTGGGCGGCAACGGCCGCGCTGGCGATACCGGGTGTCGTGCTCGGTATCGGATATCTCCGGACCTTCTACGGCGTTCAGCTTCCCGACGGCACGCCGCTCGCGACGCTGTGGATCATGATCGTGCTGGCGCTTGCGATCCGGCGCCTGCCTTATGCCCTGAGAGCCTGCTATGCGGCTCTCCAGCAGATCTCGGTCTCGCTCGAGGAGGCGGCGGAGAATCTCGGTGCCACGAAAGTGCGCACGGTCCGGCGGATCGTCCTGCCGCTCATGGCGGGTGGCATCCTGGCGGGCTTCGTCACGAGCTTCGCCACGGCTGCGGTTGAACTCTCGGCGACCCTCATGCTCGTCCAATCGAACGCGGACGCGCCTCTCGCCTATGGCCTTTACGTCTTCATGCAGTCGCCTGCGGGACGTGGACCGGGGGCGGCGCTGGGCGTCATCGCGGTGTTGCTGGTCGCCCTGTGCACCTTCGCGTCGCACCTGATCATCGAAAAGAGCCAGAAGGCCAAAGCGGCCGGACGCTGACCGCGTCGCGAGCCTGAGGAAACGACATCCATGAACCAACCTCTTCCTGTCGCATTATCCGGCGCAACCGCCATCGACGTGGACATCCGAAACGTCGATTTGTCCTACGGCGCCAATCATGTCCTCAAGGGCATCAATCTCCATATCAGGCCGGGCGAGTTCTTCGCCTTCCTGGGGCCTTCGGGCTGCGGGAAGACGACGCTCCTGCGCCTGATCGCAGGCTTCAACCATGCCGATGGAGGCGAAGTGCTGGTCGGAGGGCGGAACGTGTCGCATCTGCCGCCTTGGAAGCGTGATGTCGGCATGGTGTTCCAATCCTATGCCCTGTGGCCGCACATGACGGTGAAGCGCAATGTCGCATTCGGCCTCGAGGAGCGGAAGGTCCCGAAGGCAGAGATCGACAGGCGCGTGGCTGCTGCCCTCGAGCTCGTGGGGCTCGCTCACCTTGCCGACCGCCGCCCCTCGCAGCTCTCCGGCGGTCAGCAGCAGCGGGTCGCCGTTGCCCGCACCATCGCGATCGAGCCGAAGGTGCTCCTCCTCGATGAGCCCCTCTCCAACCTCGACGCCAAGATGCGCGTCCAGGTACGGCGGGAACTGCGCGATCTCCAGCAGCGGCTCGCGCTGACGACGATCTTCGTCACGCACGACCAGGAGGAGGCCAACACGATCTGTGACCGCATCGCGGTGATGAACGACGGTGTTGTCCAGCAGGTCGGCACCCCCATGGAGCTCTACGCGAAGCCCGCCAATCTGTTCGTGGCGAACTTCCTCGGGACGGCCAACATCCTTCCGGGCCGCGTCGTATCCGAGGGGGGCGGGCGCTATTTCGACATCGAAGGAGGCGTACGCCTGCCGGTTCCGGCCGACGTCACCGTGCCCGAGGGAGCCAAGCTCGTGTTCCGGCCCCAGCACGCGACCCTGGGCAGAAGCAGGGCGGACGACATCGTTCTTCCGGGAACCATCGTGCACAGCGAGTTTCTTGGCTCGACGCTGCGCTATGGGGTGAAGATCGGAGCGGCGGAGGTTTCCATCGACACGCCGTTCCAATCGGGCGAGGCGCTCCATCAGCCGGGCTCCGCCGTCGAGCTCGGCCTCTCGCTGCGCTCGGCCCTTTGGCTCGCCGCTTGAGGTGGGATCTGTACCCGGCGCAACCCGCGTGACATGTTCTGGCGGCGGGAGGACCGGGGTTGCCCTTCCTCCTGCCGCGGGCCTTCCATTCCAGACATTTCGGCAGCGTTTCATGACTTCCTTGAAAGCCATCATCTTCGACCTCGACGGAACCCTCGTCGACAGCGCGCGTGATCTCCAGGACGCGACGAATGCCTTGTTGGCCGAGGAGGGGCTCCGGCGGATCACGCTCGACGAAGTGAAATCCATGATCGGGGACGGGGCCGCCAAGCTCGTGGAGCGCGCCATCGTCGCGACCGGCGGCGATGTGGCGCGGCTGCCCGAACTCGTTGCCCGCTTCCTCGAGATCTACGAAGCCAACGCCTCCTGCCACACCGAGGCCTATCCGGGCGTTCCGCAGACGCTGGAGAGCCTGAAGCGCCTCGGACTGCTGCTGGCCGTCGTCACCAACAAGCCCTACGCGGCGACCATCGACATCCTCGAGGCCCTCGCACTGCGCGGCTTCTTCGATGCGGTCATCGGGGGCGACACTCTGCCTGAGCGCAAGCCTCATCCAGCTCCGATCCTGATGGCATTGCGGCGCTTGGGGGTCGATCCGGGAGCCGCGCTCATGATCGGCGACAACTACCACGACGTGCAGGCTGCCCATGCCGCTGGCGTTCGCGCCTGTGCGGTCACTTACGGCTACAGTCACAAGCCCCACGCGGAACTCGGAGCCGATCGCCTCATAGATGCGATGCCGGATCTTCTGCCCATCGTCGAACGCGCGGCCGCGGCGTGACATCTCTTTTCCCGGAAGCATGATCCATGAAACTGATCCTGGTCCGTCACGGCGAGACCGTATGGAATGCCGAGCGCCGCCTGCAGGGGCACGCGGATGCCCCTCTGTCCGCGCGCGGGATCGATCAGGCCACGCGCGCCGCCGAGTTCTTCGCCAGTGGACCGCCTCCGGGTCTCGTGGTCTCGTCGGACCTGAGCCGGGCGCGCCGCACGGCCGAACTGCTCGGCTTTTCCGGATTCGATACCGACGAGCGCCTGCGCGAAATGGACCTGGGCGACTGGACGGGAAGCTGGATCGAGCAGATCGAAGCCTCGGACAAGGATGCCTATCGCAACTGGCGTCTCGGATCCTTCACCCCGCCTATGGGAGAAAGCTGGGAGGAGTTTTGTGTTCGTGTTCGAGCAGCGCTCGATGACGCCCTCACTAGATCCCGGGGCGATGTGGTGATCGTTGCCCATGAGGGCGTGGTTCGGGCCGCCTGCAATGTCCTGATCGGATTGACGCCTCCCAGCCTTTCTCCCATTGCTCCTGCCGCCATCACGATCTTCGACGTCGACCGGTCCTCTCAACCGTGCAGAGCGCGCCTCACGGCATTCAACTTCGCCCCTTCCGCCGATGACCTGAGAGCGCGCGGGCTGGACCACGCTCCGGTCTAACGGCACCCTCCTGCGCGGAGAGCAGCCCTGCGACGAGCGGCAGGATGATGCGGGCTCTGGACATAGGAGAGAGCGACCACAGGAGGCTGTCGCCGAAGCTCCAGAATGGCCTATCCCCGCCCGAAGCAACGGACGGGCAGTCGAGACAATAAACCTGGAAATCGGCCTACGACTGGAACTCCACCGGCGCCAGTCGAAGGCCTGGGCATTTCGGGTTTATGCCGGGAATCAAACCGACCGGCCGGACGACGGCCTTGCCTCGCCCCGATCGGGCTCCAATCTAAACAGGCGAATGCACCTGCCGGTTTCCGGCGCGTTTCCGTCTGATTCCCACCCGATCCCGATCGGAGCCTTTCGTGTCGATGTCCTCAGTTCGTCTGCACCGGTTGCTGCTGGTGGCTTCCTTGCTCGTCCCGGCCATCGTGTTCCTGGCTGCGGCGGCCTGGAACCGGGCCGAGGTCCTGCGCGACAACGAGGAGACGATCACCCGCACGACGGCAATCCTGCACGAGCACGCCCGCAAGGTCCTGGATACGGTGGAACTCGTCCTCGGGCGGGTGGATGACCATATCCAGACCATGACACAGGAGGAGATCGCCTCTCCCGAGACGAGCGACTTGCTTCAACGCCTGAAAGTCCCCTTGGAGCAGGTTGTCTCGATCTGGATCGCCGACGCCACCGGGAGGGTGCTCGCCGGCAGCCAGGACTGGGACCGCACCATGACTCTCGCAAAGCG
>DASRWK010000054.1:0-2422 GCA_035776715.1 Microvirga sp. | reverse complement strand
GCTGCACAGAGCCGCGGAGCTGGCCATCCGAGGAGACGGCATCGATGGTGAGCCGGACATGCCTCGGTAGATTCACGAGGTTTTTGTACGTGCCCGCGAGCTCGTTGTTGTTGCGGTTGTTCCCAGGGTGCTCAAGGGAGGCGACGACGTAGCCGTTCTTCACCAGATGGGTGCTGACCTCTCGATAGATGAGGTGCGAACCGCCGTTTCCGTGGGAAACCACGACGAGAGGGAACTGGCCTTCCGCGACAGGAGCGTCGGGGCTTACGTCGAGGGTATATGGCCCAAAGGCAGTGGGCACGGAAGGAACGGCGGTCGGATACAGGACGAGGACCGGAAACGAGACGCTCTGGGCCTCGTCTGTGACACGCATTTGGCGGCTACCAACGAACATATGCAGGTGCTTTCGTGTTGAGGGAGGCCGTCCGGCTTCAGGACGGCGCGCCGACGTTCTAAAGCTCGATTGTCACACCGTGAAACCGAAGTACATCCAAAACCTCGTCGAGCAACGATCGATCTCCCCCTCGGCCGTCGCGCTCGGCGTCGAGCAGCCATTGCTCTCCTTCTTCGTCGGGGAAGTCCCCCGCGGCGATGCGCGAACGAGCCCACTCCGCGAGCGCCCGACCGCCGAGGTTTGTGCGGCAAGCATCGACGTTCATGATTTGAAGAACGAACGGGAGCGTGACGCCGAAGGAGCCAAACAAGCAGTCCTGGAGCGACATCAGGCTCGGTCTTCCGAAGTACCCGCCGGGGCCGTTGATCGCCTCTCCGAGGGCGCAAAAGAACGCGGGCAGGTCGGCGATCTCCGCGCCGTCGATGCAGAAGACTGAGCCGGGAGGCGCGTCCGTCCATCCGCCGCGGCGCTTCATCCACTTGAAGTGACGATTGCGGGCGGCGATGAGCCAGCGCTCGCGTTGGTCTCGCGAGATCTCGCGCCACGCCCCGGTCGTTCTGGGTGGAAAAGGGAAGTCGGTCACCACCCGGGTGTTCTTCCTGCGCGTCCCCATCGGACCGTCCTTCATCCGCCCAATGTCGCGGCCCAGGCGCTGCCGCGGGCTGGGATGCCGCTATCGCTTCTTCCCTTTTGCCTTCGCTGCTTCCAGGCTCTCCTTCACCCTGAACTTCACGATCTTGCTTATCAGGCCCAGAGGGATCGGTTTATCCAGCGGAAACCGCACCGATCCCTTCGCGCCCTCATACGCAGACAGCTCCTCCTTGAAGGCCTCGATCCCCGTCGGCCCGGGATAGAACCCAATATGATTCTTGAAAGCGGCGAAATGAACCAGGTTGCCGTTCAGGGTGAAGGTGGGTATCCGATAGCTGATCGTCTCTTCCGCGCCCGGCGCCGCCTTTCGAATCGTCGCCCTCACCTTCTCCAAAATCGCCCGAACATCCTCCGGGAAGCTCGCGATGTACGCGTCGATATCCTTGGTCACGGCCTCGTTCGTTTTCATCGTACCTCCTGGTGGACACCCTTCTACTCAACGGGCTCAGTCGCGGTCGGGCGCGCCGAGCGGGAAGAATTGACGGTAGGGCCGCGCCTCATCGACCGCCCGCACAAAGGAGGGCCGCGCGAGCAGACGCCGCCGATAGGCGTGGACGTTTGACAAGGCTTCGTTGATCGGGTGGGCCCAGTCTGCGTAAAACAACGCGGGCGCGGCGGCGCAGTCCGCGAGGCCAAAGGCGTCGCCCGCCGCCCACTCCCGCCCCTTCAGGTTGGTGTCGAGCCAGCGATAGGCGGTGTCGAGCATATGCCGCGCCTCGGCGACGCCCTGGCGGTCGCGATTCTCCGCCGCGCGGATGCGGTCGGCCACGATCTTCTGCATCGGCGTCATGATGTAGTTATCGAAGAAGCGGTCCATCATCCGCACGTCGAGCGCGGCCCGAGGATCTTCCGGGATCAGCTTGACCGATCCTGGATGATAAAGATCGAGGTATTCAAGGATGATGCTCGCCTCCACCACCGTGCGGCCCTCATCCACGAGCACAGGCATTTTCTTGAGGGGCCACAGGGCCTCGTGCTCGGCCGCCGCGGCCTCCCCCGGCGCGAGCATGCAGAACTCGAACGGGGTCGCGTTCTCGTACAGCGCTATCAGGACCTTCTGGCAGTACGACGAAAACGGGTGGGCATAAAGCTTCATAGACTTCTTCGGCTCCTTGGGCTCGCTCTGCGTTCGGGTTACGACGACCTATGCGTCAGGGCCAGTCTACGTCAATCCCTTCGTATGTGGAAGCCCTGACACCGATACGAACGAGAACACCCACCAGCGCTTTCCCCCCTGCTCGACCGAGACCGGGGCTGCTGTCAAGCCCGCGAAAGCCCGGACCGTGGCCTCCCAGAACACCTGGGCAGGCTGGTTCTTCTCGAGCACACGCACATCCCAGGGCCCAGGGAAGCGCCGCCATATCTCCTGCGCGACCG
>DASRWK010000053.1:0-2448 GCA_035776715.1 Microvirga sp. | reverse complement strand
GAGAACATCGGGTGCGTTGATCGCGGATTTTGCGCCCGATGAGACGATCGTTCTCGTCCAGACCTCCATCACCAGCTTTTCGGCCCTGATGACTGCGGCTTCTCAGGTCGGAGCCGATATCGTCGTGGCGGCGACGGGGCTTCAGTTCAGGATCGCAAACTATACGCTCGCGAGCCTTGCGGCGGACGATTTCCAGTTCGTCTAAACCAGCCCCGTCGAACGAAAGGGCAGGCGGAGCGACTGCCCTGAATCGTTTCATGCCTGGCGTCAGGCGGCTTCGTCCGTCTTGCCCAGGCGCTTGTCGAGATACTCGTCCACGGCCACCATCAGCTCGTCGATCCTGCCGTCGAAGAAGTGGTTGGCGCCGTCGACCACCGCGTGCTCGAGCTTCACGCCCTTCTGGGTTTTCACCTTCTCGATGACGCTGACCACGTCCTTCACCGGGGCCACGCGATCCTCGGAACCGTGCACGAAGAGGCCGGAGGAGGGGCAGGGGGCGAGGAACGAGAAATCGTAGCGGTTGGCCATGGCGGCGATCGAGATGAACCCCTCGATCTCCGGGCGGCGCATGAGGAGCTGCATGCCGATCCAGGCGCCGAACGAAACCCCGGCGATCCAGCAGGCGCGGGCATCCGGATTCATGGCCTGAGCCCAGTCGAGTGCGGCTGCGGCATCCGACAGCTCGCCCTGACCATGATCGAAGGAGCCCTGGCTGCGGCCCACGCCGCGGAAGTTGAAGCGCAGGACCGAGAAGCCTCGCTTCACGAAGTCATAGTACAGGTTATAGACAATCTGGTTGTTCATCGTCCCGCCGAATTGCGGGTGCGGATGCAGGATGATGGCGATGGGAGCGCCCTTCTCCTTGGCGGGCTGATACCGCCCCTCGATCCGACCGGCGGGACCCGTGAAGATGACTTCAGGCATATACGCGAACCTCTTGATCGCCTCTCTATAAAGAGAGGGAAACCCCCGTGCGACCTTGACTCCAGGTCTAGGGTTCCCTTAAGAAACCCTTAGAATATTTCTAAACTGATCCAATGTTTCATGTTTTTCCGGCGGCCTGGGCCATAGGGAAACATGGGCACATGTGGTCGCGGTGCTTTAACACGGTAACCAGGGTCAGTTGCAAGAATTTCGTGAGGCTTGAGACGGCAGCCATGGCGACGGGCCAGCGCACATATCTCGATCACAACGCCACTTCGCCCCTGCGGCCCGAAGTGGCGGAAGTGGTGGTGCGCGTGCTCCAGCTGCCCGGGAACGCCTCTTCGGTTCATGCCGAGGGACGCGCTGCCCGATCGGAGATCGAGGCGGCGCGGGTGGCCGTGGCCGGGCTCGTGGGCGCCAAGGCGAAGAACGTGATCTTCACGAGCGGGGGTACGGAAGCAGCGAATCTCGTCCTGACGCCCTCCTTCCGCCGCCTCGGACAGGCGGGCGCGACGCGCCTCCTGATGGGAGCGACCGAACACCCCTGTGTTCTCAACGGTCATCGCTTTCCCGCCGAAAGGACCGAAATCATCCCCGTCGACGAGCGCGGGATCCTTGATCTGGCGTGGCTCAAGGCCCACCTGGAGGCGATCGGGGACGAACGGGTTCTGGTCTCCGTCCAACTGGCCAACAACGAGACCGGCGTACTCCAGCCCGTTTCCGATATCGCGAAGCTGGTCCACGGGCAGGGTGGGCTCGTTCATACCGATGCGGTGCAGGCAGCGGGCCGCATCCCGGTCGATCTCGCGACCCTGGATGTCGATGCGCTCACGCTTTCCGCCCACAAGATCGGCGGTCCGAAGGGGGCGGGGGCTCTGATTCTTGCCTCGGATCAATACGAGATCGGCGAGCGGCTGATCCGCGGCGGCGGGCAGGAGAAGAACTACCGGGCCGGCACCGAGAACGTGGCGGCCATCGCAGGCTTCGGGGCCGCGGCCGAGCTCGCCCTGAAGGGGCTGGAGCAGGAGGCCGGGCGGCTGCGTGGCCTGAGAGACGAGGCCCAGGCGCATGTGCGCCGGATCGCCCCGGATGCTCTTGTTGTGGGCGCGGGGGCGGAAAGGTTGCCTAACACCTTGGCCTTTGCCATACCCGGCCTCAAGGCCGAGACGGCATTGATCGCTTTCGACCTGGCGGGCGTGGCCATGTCCTCCGGTTCGGCCTGCTCGTCCGGAAAGGTCAAGCGGTCGCATGTGCTCGACGCCATGGGCGTGGAGCCTGCCCTCGCAGAGGGTGTTTTGCGTGTGAGTTTGGGGTGGACGACCACGAAAGAGGACGTCATCCGCTTTGCGGAGGCGTGCGAAAAGGTGGCGGCCACCTTATATAAGCGGAAGGCGAGCGCGGCCTAAAAGCCCCGCCAGTCTTCCATGTCATATCAACCCGCGGCCCTTGAAGCCGTGAGTGGTGGGAGAGACAGATGCCTGCAGTGCAGGAGACGATCGATCAGGTTCGATCGATTGACGTCGA
>DASRWK010000052.1:0-4368 GCA_035776715.1 Microvirga sp. | reverse complement strand
CATCTCGTCGACGATGAGCGCGTGCATCATGGGCGGGGCCGCGCGCTGCGGGCAGGCGACGCGCTCGCACAGGCGGCAATTGATGCCGATGGGCGTGGCGTCGGTGGCCGCGAGGTCCAGGCCGCGCGCATAGACCAGACGATGGGCGTATTTCAGCTCGCAGCCGAGGCCCACCACGAATTGCGGATCGGGCATGCCCCAGGGATTCGAGGCGCGCTTGACGGCGCGGGCCATGGAGAACCAGCGCGAGCCGTCGGGCAGCTCGACGATCTGGGTCGCCACCTGCCCCGGGGTCTTGAAGGTGGAGTGCAGGTTCCAGAGCGGGCAGGTGCCGCCGAATTGCGAGAAGGGGAAACGGCCCGAGGAGAAACGCTTCGACACGTTGCCCGCCGCGTCCACGCGCACGAGGAAGAAGGGGATGCCGCGCGCGCCGGGCCGGGCGAGGGTCGTGAGGCGGTGCGCCACCTGCTCGAAACTCGCGCCGAAGCGCGCACCCAGCACCTCGACGTCGTATCCGAGGGCTTCCGCCGCGGCGTGGAACTTGCCGTAGGGCATCATGAGCGCTCCGGCGAAGTAATTGCCGAAGGACACGCGCAGCAAACGACGGGCCGGGCCGTCCGCGGGTTCGAGCTTGGCGGCCAGCGCATCGATGGTCGAGCGCATTTCCGCGAAGGCGAGCTGATAGGCGGCCTGGAACGTGCGGCCGGACGGATCGACGAGTTCGGAGATCAGGAGCTGGCGGCGATGGTGATCGTAGCGTCTCAGGTTGTCCGACATCACGTCGATGGGCATGACGCGCACCCGGATTCCGTGCTTGGAGCGCAGGCGCTCCGCGATGGCGAAGAACGGCTCGTGCCCCGTGACGGCCAGTTCGGAAGCCAGCGCCTCGGCCGCCTCGTCCAGATCCGGAAAATGATTCTTGGCCTCGTGGATCAGTTCGCGAACCCGGTCCACCGGGTTGATCTGCGGCGCATCCTCGGCGCGGTCCCGGTCGCTGAGATTGGGAGTGACGGCCTCGCGCGCGCCGCGCATGGCCTGATAGGCGCGATAGAGGCGGTTCACGGCATCCACGAGGGAGGGCGCGTTCTCGATGGTTTCACGCAGCTCGATGCGTGAGACCGGCGCGCTTCGAAAGAGCGGATCGGCGAAGATCTCCTCCAGCTCCGAGACCGTGCGCTCGTGATCGTCGTTGGCGAACTCGCGCGGATCCAGGGAATAGGCATGAGCCAGACGGATGAGTACTTGCGCGGTGATGGGACGCTGGTTGCGCTCCATCAGGTTCAGATAACTGGGCGAGAGCCCGAGTTCCTCCGCCATGCGGGACTGACTCAGATTGAGCTCGCGGCGCAGGCGCTTGAGGCGCGGACCGACGAAGAGTTTTCTGCTCTCATCCATTGTGAATCTTTTTACAGGTTTACCTGACCCGCACTGTCGGAATTTTACAAGGCCACTTTTCTTTCGAAATCTGGCATTGAAACAAAGACTTCTTCTGGAATTATAACCATCGGATGCCCGGCTGATGCACAGAGATTGTGGGTCGGCAGGGTGCTTTGTCAACGGATGTAAATTTAGGCAGTGGGGCGGTGGCCCCCTTGGGCATACGGAGAACGGCCATGCAAAAGACTCGTTTCTGGGTGGTGGGCGGTGAGTACACCTCCTGCGAATGCGAATCCTTGGTTCACGGCACTGAGCGTGTCGTCGGCCCCTTCGAGAGCCGCACGGAGGCCGAGCGCACCTGGCGCATCCTGTCCGAGGATCACCGTCCACAGGCCCAGGTGCGCTTTACCATTGCCCAGGAGCCTCCGTTGGGACTAAGCGCCTGAGCAACCGACAGATCTTCCTTCGCTCTCGCCCACCACCGTCACGGGTCGGTGGTGGGCGAAAGGCTTCGTGACACGAAATTTTTATCGTCAAGGCCGGGACTCGGCAGCCCTCCCTCTGCTTAAATGGCGGACGTGACCTAGAAATAGCCCTGGTGTGCACGCTTACGCCAAGGGGGGAGCATGAGGCCCGTTCTGAAGATTTTTGCGGCCGTACTGGCCTTGAGCCTGGCAGCCCTGGGCCCGGCCAGGGCGGATGTCGTCGTCTCGTCGAAGATTGACACGGAAGGATCGATCCTGGGCAACATGATTCTTCTCGTCCTCGAAGCCAACGGCATCGAGGCCCAGGACAGGATCCAGCTCGGCGCGACGCCGGTGGTGCGCAAGGCCATCACCGCGGGCGAGATCGACATCTATCCCGAGTATACCGGCAACGCGGGCTTCTTCTTCAACAAGGCGGACGATCCGCTCTGGAAGGATGCGGCCAAGGGGTACGAGACCGCCAAGAAGCTCGATTACGAGGCCAACAAGATCGTCTGGCTCGATCCCTCGCCTGCCAACAACACCTGGGCCATCGCGCTGCGCAGGGACGTGACGGAGGCCAACAAGCTCAGGACGCTTTCCGATTTCGGCAAATGGGTCTCGGAAGGCGGTGAGGTGAAGCTCGCGGCCTCCGCCGAGTTCGTGAATTCCGAAGCGGCCCTGCCATCCTTCCAGAAGGTCTACGGCTTCAGGATGAAGCCGGAGCAGCTCATCGTCCTCTCCGGCGGCGACACGGCGGCCACGATCAAGGCGGCGGCCGACAGAATCAACGGCGCCAATGCCGCGATGGTCTACGGTACCGATGGCGGCATCGCGCCGTCGGGTCTCGTGGTTCTGGAGGACGACAAGGGCGTGCAGCCGGTCTACGCGCCGGCGCCCATCATTCGCGAGGCGGTGCTGAAGGACAATCCAAAGATCGCGGACATCCTCAAGCCCGTCTTCGCGTCCCTCGACCTGACGACTCTTCAAGGACTGAACGCCCGCGTGCAGGTGGGCGGCGAAGCGGCGAAGGCCGTCGCAGCCGATTACCTGAAGTCGAAAGGCTTCATCAAGTAAGCGACCGACCTTCACGTGAAGCAGACGGCAGGGTGGCCAAGGAAAGACCAAGGTTCGACGTGAGTTCCGCGACATCCAGGACAAACACGTTCGGCGTGGTTCCGCCGCGCCCCGCGCTCTCCCTCGACCATCTGGGGTTTGCAATTGCCGTTCTCATAGGCATCGCGCTCTTCGCTGCTCCATTCGCCACGTATCGGGCCACCCGCATCGCGTCCGGCGAGGCGCGCCTCATGATCGAGGCGCTGCCCATGGCCATGGCGGCCGCTCTCGTGTTCGTTTCGCTCGGCGTCGCGATCGGGGCCGTCCTCGTGCGGGATCCCCTCAGCCGCCTCGGCTCCGCCGTGATCGGTCTTGCGGTCCTTCTCCCTTCTCTCGGCCTGTCCGCAGGATACCTGACACCTGCGGACAACACATTCGCCCGCGTGTCGCCGTCGCTCGGGTTCTGGCTGCTGAGTCTGGCGTTCTCGCTGCTCGCCGTCGATGCCCTGGCACGCATGAGACTCGGACCCTATGGGCGGCTCGCGGCCTTGGCCGTCGGCGTGAGCGCCTTGGCGCTTCTGCTGCTCTCCGGCATCTGGGACGATCTCTCGATCCTCAGGGAATATCACACCCGTGCCGACAGCTTCTGGCGTGAGGCGCTCCAGCACCTCCTGCTCACCTTCGGCTCTATGGCGGCCGCGTGTCTCTTCGGCATTCCGCTCGGCATCGCCAGCCACCGGCTGAGAACACTCCGGATAGCGGTGATGCAGGGTTTGAGCATCGTGCAGACGGTCCCGAGCATCGCCCTGTTCGGCCTTCTGATGGCGCCGCTCGGCGCCCTCGCGGCCAGCGTGCCGCTCGCTGCGGCCTTGGGCGTCAAGGGGATCGGCGCCGCGCCCGCCTTCATCGCGCTGTTTCTCTACGCGTTGCTTCCCATCGTCGCCAACACGATTGCCGGATTGAGTCAGGTTCCCTCAGCCGTCGTCGATGCGGCGCGGGGCATGGGCATGTCGGCCCGGCAGCGGCTGGTGGATGTCGAGATGCCCCTCGCTCTTCCGGTGATCCTCGCCGGCATCCGCATCGTGCTGGTCCAAAATTTCGGCCTTGCAACCGTGGCGGCGCTGATCGGCGGGGGAGGCTTCGGAACCTTCGTCTTCCAGGGCATCGGCCAGACGGCCATCGACCTGGTGCTGCTGGGGGCAATTCCCACCGTTGCGCTCTCCTTTGCCGCGTCCATCGTTCTCGATGCGCTGGTCGATCTCTCCAAGGGAACGCCCGCATGATCGAGATCGATCGTCTCACCAAGCGCTACGGCGCCACCCTCGTGGTCGACGATGTCTCGTTCTCGGTCGAGGAGGGCATGCTCGCGGTCGTCGTCGGCACGTCGGGCGCGGGCAAGTCGACGCTGCTTCGCATGATCAACCGGCTGGTCGAGCCGAGTGCAGGGCGCGTGCTCATCGATGGGGAGGAT
>DASRWK010000051.1:0-1553 GCA_035776715.1 Microvirga sp. | reverse complement strand
AGCGCGGTGGACGAGCCCGGCGCCGTGACACCGATCTTGAGGCCTTTGAAATCGGCTGCCGACTTCACCTGACCGGCCTTGTCCTTCTTGACCGCGAGCACGATGGCGGGGAAGCGGCCGAGCTCGGTCAACGCGCGGATGTCCTGGCCCTTGGCCTGCATGCGGATCGTGTGCTCGTAGGCGCCCGTCACCACATCGACGGAGCCGCCGATCAGCGCCTGGAGCGAGCGCGCGCCGCCGCCGAAATCGTTGATCTCGATCTCCAGGCCCTCTTCCTTGAAGTAGCCCTTCCGCTCCGCCACGGTGAGCGGCAGGTAGTAGAGCAGCGGCTTGCCGCCGACGCCGAGGGTCAGCTTCGGTTTTTCCGGATTGCCTTGGGCAAAGGCGCTCGGGCCGATGGCGAGCCCAAGGCCCGCAGCCCCCGTTCCGATGAGAAATGTCCGGCGTTTCATGAGGCATCCTCCCCTAGTTTGGGGTGAGGATTGCGCAACGGAACGCGCTTGTCGACCCGCAGGCGCCTAATTGTGCGCCGTCGTCGAGGGTCCGGGCCGCCACACGAGCAGGCGGTTCTCGATGAGCGTCACCACCGTGTCGATGACGATCACGAACACGGCGAGGATCAGCATGCCGGCAAAGACGCCGGTCACATCGAACACGCTTTCGGCCTCGTGGATCTTGTAGCCGAGACCGGCGGACGAGCCGAGATACTCGCCCACCACCGCGCCCACGAGGGCAAAGCCCACCGAGGTGTGGAGCGAGGAGAACATCCAGGTGAGCGCCGCCGGCCAATAGACGTGGCGCAGCAATTGCCGCTCGTTCATGCCGAGCATGCGCGCATTGGCCAGCACCACGCGCGAAACCTCGCGCACGCCCTGGTACACGTTGAAGAACACGATGAAGAACACGAGAGTGAAACCGAGCGCAACCTTGGACCAGATGCCGAGCCCGAACCAGAGCGCGAAGATCGGCGCCAGCACCACGCGGGGCAGCGCATTCGCGGCTTTGATGTAGGGGTCGAACACGGCCGCCAGCAATTCGCGCCGGGCGAAAAGAAAGCCGAACAGGATCCCGCCGACGGCACCGGTCACGAAGGCCAGGATCGTCTCGACGAGGGTGATGTAGAGGTGCCGCCAGATCTCGCCCGTGGCGAACAGCTTCCAGACCCGCGCCAGCACATCCACAGGTGTCGAGAAGAAGAACTGGATCTGCTTCGGCTGCCCGAGGATCGGATACACCGTGAGCACGTGCCAGATGGCCAGCATCGTAAGGCCGACGAGAACCTGGAGCGTGAGGAGCTTGGTACGGGTCATTCGGAGGCTCCCTCCCCTTGCGCGTAGGCCTTCTGAACCTCGGTCCTGAGGCTGGCCCAGATCTCCTTGTGAATGTGATGGAAGGCGGGCTCCAGGCGCACCTCGGCGATGTCGCGCGGGCGCGGCAGGTCCACGGGGAAGTCGCCGATGATGCGCGCCGCCGGCCCCGCCGACATCACCACCACCCGATCGGAGAGCGAAATCGCCTCCTCCAGATCGTGGGTCACGAAAAGCACCGCCTTC
>DASRWK010000050.1:0-2354 GCA_035776715.1 Microvirga sp. | reverse complement strand
CGAAAGCGCAGACGCGCACGCCCGGCATCTCCGCCTCGCAGGCCTTCGTAGCGACATCGATGAACTCGGCAACGCGCGAGACGGGCACGGCCACGTCGTGCTTGATCGACCCACCTTCCTTGCCCTGCACCTCGGAAAGGCTTTCGCGCAGGTTCCAGAGCGCTTGGCTCTGCGCCTCACTGGAGCCGAGCACCGCGTCCTGCACCAAGCTTTCCTCGAAGGCCGCGCCGAGCACGACCTCGAGCTGGCTCTGCAGATCGGCGTCCTTCTGCGGAGAAGAGAGCTCGATCAGCGCATACGAAGCGTGCTTCTCCGCGAGCGGGCGGACAGCGCCGGCTAGATGCTTGAGCACGATCTCCACACCGAATTCCGGGATGTATTCGAATGCGGTGAGCTGATCGCCCGCTGCCTCGCGCAGGCGCTGGAAAACCTTGAGCGCATCGTACGGCGAAGCACAGCCGATGAAGGCCGTGACGCGCGCATGAGGCTTGGGGAAGAGCTTCAGAACCGCGGCCGTGATGATGCCGAGCGTGCCCTCCGATCCAATGAAGAGATCCTTCAGGTCATAGCCCGTATTGTCCTTGCGCAGCCCCTTCAATCCATCCCAGATCCGCCCGTCGGCCAGCACCACCTCAAGGCCGAGGGTGAGGTCGCGCATGTTGCCGTAGCGCAGCACTGCAGTACCTCCAGCATTGGTGGCGAGATTGCCGCCGATGCGGCACGAACCTTCCGAGGCGAGGGACAGGGGAAAGAGATAGCCTGCGTCGCCCGCCGCATCCTGAACGGCCTTGAGAATGCAGCCCGCCTCCACGGTGATCGTGGCATTCACCGGATCGATCTCGCGGATGCGGTCGAGACGCGTGAGCGACAGCACCACGCCGCCGAAGGGGACGCCGCCGCCCACGAGGCCCGTGTTACCGCCATGAGGCACGACGGGCACACCGGCCTTCGCGCATTCCTGCACGACGAAGGCAACTTCGTCACGATCCTTGGGCCGCGCCACCGCCAGGGCCTCGCCGCGATAGAGTCCGCGCGCTTCCGTGACGTGTCCCTCGAGGTCGTTCGCCGCCGTCAGGACATAGGCGTCTCCGAGCCTCGCCTTCAGGGCGTCAATGAGAGCTGTACCAGCACTGCCGAGTGCGTTCATCGTCATACCTCGTGTGGAGCCCCGTTCATGACGTCTTGTCGTGAGAACCGCAAGGTGTAGGAAGAAGAAAGACAACCCCTGCCGTTTCATCAGAAGGCTCTCGCGAACATCATGGCCTATGTCATCCCCACTCCTCCGGTCACAGCCCTCCCCGTTGCCGGCTCCGGCGACACGTTCCCCGTACGGCGCGTCTATTGCGTCGGCCGCAACTATGCCGCCCACGCCCGGGAGATGGGAGGCGACCCGACCCGCGAGCCGCCTTTCTTCTTCATGAAACCGGCCGATGCGCTCCAGGCTATTCCAGAAGGTCAGACGGCGGATCATCCCTATCCGCCCAAGACGCAGAACTACCATTTCGAGGTGGAGCTCGTGGTCGCGATCGCCAAGGGTGGCCGGGACATCCCCGTGGCCGAGGCCCTCGACCATGTGTTCGGCTATGCTGTCGGCCTCGATATGACCCGCCGCGATCTTCAGGACGAGGCCAAGCAGCTGCGCCGTCCCTGGGAGCTCGGCAAGGCTGCGGACCTGTCCGGCCCGGTCGGTCCGCTTCATCCGGCCGCGACGCTCGGCCATCCGGCCAAGGGCGCCATCTCGTTGTCCGTCGACGGTGCCGTGAAGCAGAAGGGCGATCTCTCGGACATGATCTGGTCCGTGGCCGAGCAGATCGCCTATCTCTCTTCCTATTTTGAGATCGCACCGGGCGACGTGATCTTCTCCGGAACGCCGGACGGCGTGGGAGCTGTGACGCAGGGACAGGTCATGGTCGCGGCCATCGAGGGCCTCGGCGAGATGCGCCTGCGGGTTGTGTAAGAGCCTCCGGCGGCGGCCCCCTTGCCTTTTTCCGGAGATTGGCCGTTACTGCATCACGGCGCGGCCGGAAGGCCGCGAGCAAGACAGGCTCTGAAGCATATCGGAGCCATAAGTTAAGGGAACGACTATGAAATTCGTTAAGTCTGTCGGCCTCGCCCTCCTCGGCACTGCCCTTGCGGTCGGCGGGGCATCGGCCCAGGAGAAGACCGTCAAGATCGCGACGGAGGGCGCCTATGCGCCGTGGAACTTCACGGGTGCGGGCGGCAAGCTGGAGGGCTTCGAGGTCGACCTCGCCAACGACCTGTGCGCCCGCATGAAGGTGAAGTGCGAGATCGTGGCTCAGGACTGGGACGGCATCATCCCGGCGCTCCAGGCCAAGAAGTACGACGCCATCATG
>DASRWK010000049.1:0-3999 GCA_035776715.1 Microvirga sp. | reverse complement strand
CCCCTCCTGTCCTTTCATGCCGAGCGCGCGGGCCAGGGCGCGGGGCGCGACCACCTCGGCGATCCCGAGAGCGATCGAGAAGATTCCAAGGCCGCGGGCCAGGGTGTCGGTTGCGGTGTCGGCATGACCGCGCCGACGGGTTCTTTCGGTTTCGTAGCGCATGACGTCCACCTTCAGGGTTTGAGAACGACCTTGACGCAGCCGTCCTGCTTGTCGCGGAAGATCTTGTACATCTCGGGCCCTTCCTCGAGCCCGACCGTATGCGTGATCACGAAGGACGGATCGATCTGTCCCTCCTCGATGCGCCGCAGGAGATCGTCGGTCCAGCGGTTCACGTGGGTCTGGCCGGTGCGGATGGTGAGGCCCTTGTTCATGATCGCCCCGAAGGGGACCTTGTCGAGAAGTCCGCCATAGACGCCCGGAATGGAAAGGATTCCCGCGGGACGGCAGACATAGGCCATCTCGCGCAGCACGTGCGGGCGGTCCGTTTCCATCATCGTCGCCTGCTTCACCCGGTCGTACATGGCGTCGATCGTTCCGGCGGCGTGAGCCTCCATGCCGACCGCATCGATGCACTTCTCCGGCCCCTTCCCGTTGGTGAGTTCGTTCAGGCGCTCGATGACGCTCTCCTCGTCGAAATTGATGGTGATCGCTCCGCCCGCCTCGGCCATCGCGAGGCGCTCCGGAATGCGATCGATCACGATCACCTGCTTGGCGCCGAGCAGGACGGCGCTACGGATCGCCATCTGGCCGACTGGGCCCGCGCCCCAGATGGCGACTGTGTCGGTGGGCTGGATGTCGCACTGAACGGCGGCCTGCCAACCGGTGGGGAAGATGTCGCTCAGGAAGAGCAGCTTCTCGTCCGAGATGCCGTCCGGCACCTTGATATGCGTCGCGTCCGCGAAGGGTACGCGCAGATATTCCGCCTGCCCGCCGGGATAGCCGCCGGTCAGATGCGTGTATCCGAAGAGGCCCGCCGTGGAATGGCCGAAGGCTTTCGCTGCGATGTGCCCGTTGCGGTTGGTGCGCTCGCAGACGGAGAAGTTGCCGCGCTTGCACTGGTCGCATTCGCCGCAGATGATGGTGAAGGGGATCACGACGCGGTCGCCGACCTTCAGCTTGCCCTTGGCCTCCGCACCGACTTCGACCACCTCGCCCATGGCCTCATGGCCCATGATGTCGCCCCTCTTCATGCCGGGCATGAAATGATCATAGAGGTGGAGATCGGAGCCGCAGATGGCACAGCTCGTGACCTTGATGATCGCGTCACGCGGATGCTCGATTTCCGGATCGGGAACGGAGTCGCAGCGAATGTCCGTGGTGCCGTGCCAAACGAGGGCCTTCATTGAAATCTCCTTCCAGCATGCCTGAGAACGGCCAAGCCGGGCTGCCTGACCGCTTCGATATGGGAAAAGACTTCTTGGAAAGCCTTGCGTTCCCTGAAGGACGCAATTTTCCGGGCGCTATCTCACAAGGACGATCGCATCACACATGCTGCGGAAGGCTGCGGATGAGATCCGCGAGAGCCGGTTCCAGCACCTGGAGCGCCGCCTCCTCGACCTCGAACCACTGCGCCTCGCGCTGCCCCTTCTCCCGCCAGGACTTGAGCTGCTTGGAGACTTCTAGCGGGTACACATTGACCCGGCAGAGGTCGAAATGCGCGGCGCGGCGCTTCCAGTAATCATAGGAGCCCAGGGGCTCCGACTTGATCTCGCCCTTCACGCCGGCTTCCTCCTCCGCCTCCTGGGCGGCGGCCTTGTGCGGCTTCTTGCCCTTCATCGGCCAGCCCTTCGGGATCAGCCAGCGCTTCGTCTCACGGGACGTGACGAGGAGCACCTCGATCTTGCCGCCCTTGATGCGGAAAGGGAGCGCTGCGACTTGGCTGAGTTCTTCTTTTGGCGTCCGGGGCATTCGACGAGAGTATGATTTTATGTGGTTAACTTGTAACGTAGTTGATCTGAGCCGGCTAATAAAGGGTCAATTTTACAGGCATCGGGGACACCTCCTTTCGTAAGGGTCGCGTATCCTCCTGTAATCTCATGAACCTTTGTAGATGTCTGACAACAACCCGGCCGCCTTTTGGATCCAGAGGAACGCCCGAACGCCATGACGCCCCATAGCCTGGACATGAGATTTGCCGCTGCCTGCGCCATCGCCCGCGAGGCGGGCGTGCTGGCGCGCAAGCGCTTCCTGGAGCGCCCCCGCTCGCAACGCCCGGATTTCAAGGGCCCCCAGGACTTCCTGACCGCCACCGATGCGGAGGTCGAGGAGCTGATCCGCCGGCGCCTGGGCGAGCTGTTCCCGAACGATTCGTTCTTCGGAGAGGAAGGCGGCGGCTCCTTCGAGCGCGATGTCTGGGTGGTGGACCCCATCGACGGCACCGCGAACTTTGCCCGCGGCATTCCGCATTTCGCCATCTCGATCGCCTTCGTGCGCGACCGCCGGACCGAGATCGGCGTGATCTACGACGTGATGCATGCGGATCTCTACACCGCCCAGCGCGGGCGGGGCGCGATCCTCAACGGCGAGCCGATCAAGGTGAGCGGATTGACCGACATCCGCCAGGCGACGGTGGAGGCCGGCTGGTCCTCCCGCCTGCCGGCGGAACCCTATGTCGCAGCCGTCGAACACCTGAAGAAGAGCGGCGCGAACGTGCGCCGCGCAGGCTCCGGCACGCTGGGGCTCGCCTATGTGGCGGACGGGCGGATCGACGCCTATTGCGAGCTGCACATCAATTCCTGGGACGCCCTGGCGGGCCTCCTCATCATCGAGGAGGCGGGCGGCTGGACCAACGACTTCCTGGCCAACGACGGTTTGCGCAACGGCAACCCCGTCCTGGCCTGCACGCCGGAGCTGGCAGACGCCCTCATGGACGCAACGGGAATCGCCAAGCAGCCCTGACCTCCTCTTGTCATCATCAACTGGGATCTTGCCGCTGGCTTTTCAGCCATCGTCTCCTATTCGGCCTGCAGGGCCGTTAGCTCGGCGAGCCTACCTCTCACTTCCTCACGGTGAGTTTTGGTCATTCATAGAGCTCGCCCCAGCAAGGTTCCGGTACGGCCGTGTGATCTAGAAGTTGCGGGATGAAGTTAAGCGGGGGCATCGTTGAAGCCGTACCGCCGCTACTGGCTTTCGTTCTGGCTCAGACACGGCTGGACGCCTCTCGTCAGGAACTTGAATTCGTCACAGCAGAGCCGTTTCCAATTCATGGGCTACGCTCTAGCCAGACGAACCGCGAGGCGATCCTTTCCTGTGACACGACGGACAGGCTGCAGGGCGAATCACGGCAGAAGCTGAAGCCGCTCCGGATCCGCCGAAGTGCCCATCTCAACAATCGCATCGAGCAAGACCATCGTGCCCTCAAGAGGCGAGTGCGACTGATGCTTGGTTTCAAGTCGATTGGCAGCACTCATGTGATCCTTGGCGGGATCGAACT
Source organism: Microvirga sp. (assembly GCA_035776715.1). Classification (GTDB taxonomy): domain Bacteria; phylum Pseudomonadota; class Alphaproteobacteria; order Rhizobiales; family Beijerinckiaceae; genus Microvirga. Next base: position 563 of record DASRWK010000049.1, on the reverse strand, counting down.
GGTTCACATGATGCGCAAAGGACAGGCGAAGTACGCCTGTAATTCAGACCTATCGCTTGCGGAGCAGTTCGAGCGGCTCGTCGCATAGGCGCCGACAAGCCACTCTGGCATCTCCGTGTCTTTTGCCGGAACTGCGACAGAACCCTGACGGCCGCCGCCAATCAGCCTGCCCCTCCTGCTGGATCTGATCCGTCCGACCACCGTTCGCATCCAACCTGGACGCCCTGAAACGTCCCTGCCGGGACGTGGGCAGGACGATCCCGTCTGATGGGATGCACCCGCGCATCGGTAAGCGGAGTGCGTCGTCCACATTCGAGCATCCGGCCTGCGAAAGTCCATCATGTGGCGGCCGATGTCGACCGCGAAGACGATTCTGCCCCGGCATACGCTCTCATGGCGCGCAAAGGACCGACCGCGATCAGGACTGTCCGCAAGGCTCCCTCGGCCCGAATCGTGAGCCCGAGCGGGCGAGCTGTTGAGAAAAGGCTTGCAACGTGCCCTGCGATTAGACGATCCCATCAGAAAAGGCACGCTTGCGGTACGGCGGGGACGCCGACGGAGCG
>DASRWK010000048.1:0-2805 GCA_035776715.1 Microvirga sp. | reverse complement strand
AATCATCAGAGAGCGGAACAGCTCCGTCGGTCGCAGCCGGTAGGGTGGGCCGGACCGCAGCAATGTGAAGAGAACGTCCGCCTCGCCGCTGTCGAGCCCGTGCGTCTTGAAGACCGCTTCGATGGTCGGTCGCGCGGCCAGCGTGATCCAGCGCGCACGGCCGAGGATCGCCATGCCGCTCGTGTCCACGTCCGGCAGTTCAGTCTCCCATTGGGCTCGGCGCTCGTCGATCCCGTCCTGGGCCGGGAGGTCCCTGTTCTGGTCAGAATGTCTTGACATCGAGATAAATCGTCCGATTATCTTGACGCTAAGATAAACCCATGTCGGGAGCGAGGCCAAGTGTCTGCCAACCCCGTCCGAGATACGCTGCCGCCCCGGTGCGGCTCAGGCTCCGAGGTCCGTCACATGAATTCAGCCCTCGCCGCGCGCGCCTCCGCCATTTCCACTTCGCCGATCGCTCTCCTGGGTCTGTGCGGGTTTCTCTTCGCCGCCCGGATCATGATGTCCAAGATGGCGCTCGACACCGGCATCCAGCCCTTCCAGCTCGGAGTGTTCGGCAATCTGGGCGCCGGCCTGTTCCTGCTGCCGTGGCTCGCCTCTGCGCGGCAAAAGATCCCGTTGGAGCCGGAGCACCTGGCCCTCTATGTCGTGCTCGGGATCGTCAGTTTCGCGGTGCCGACAATCCTGTCCTATTTTGTCGTCGAGCGGGTGGGGCCCGCCTACACGTCGATTGTCTACTGCCTGTCTCCTCTGCTGACCATGACCTTCGCGGCCGGTATCGGGATGGAGCGCATGTTCCTGCGCCGCTTCATCGGCATCGTGCTCGGCTTCCTGGGGATGATCGCGCTCGTACGGCAGCAGATCCTCCAGATCGATATCGGCCAGCCCGTGTGGGTGGCGGTCGGCCTGGCGATCCCGGTTTGCGCAGCGGCCGGCAACATCATCCGCTCGGCCTGGTGGCCGAAGGGGACCTCCGCGCTCGCTTTCTCATGCGGCGCATCGCTCAGTTCGGGCGTGATGGTGGCGCTGATGGCGCCTGTCTTCGAGGCGCCTCTGGAATGGCGCTTCGCCGATGCCGGAATTCTCTCGTGGATCGTGACCTTGAGCGTCACGTCCGCCCTGTCTCAGGCCATGAACTTCCGCCTGCAGAAGATCGCGGGGCCGGTGGTGTTCAGTCAGATCGGATATTGGGGCACGGGTTTCGGGGTGCTGCTCGCCGCCATCCTGTTCGGGGATGTGCTGACGGCCTTGTCCTTTGCTGGCCTCGCCAGCATCATCGGCGGCGGCATTCTGGCCAACCGCCGCAGAGAGGCCTGACCCTCGCGCCGTCGGCGCGGCGCGGTCATGACGATCATGCCATGACCGCTTCTCTCGGATCAGTCGAACAGGCTCGACACAGAGCTCTCGGTCGCCGTGCGGCCGATGGCCTCGCCCATGAGTGGGGCAATGCTGATGACCCGGATGTTGTGGGCGACCTTCACGGCCTCGGTCGGCATGATCGAATCGGTGATGACCAGTTCCTTGAGCTTCGAGCTGGCGATGCGGGACACCGCTCCGCCGGAGAGCACGCCGTGGGTGATGTAGGCGTAGACCTCCTTGGCGCCGTTCTTGAGGAGGGCTTCGGCCGCGTTCACCAGGGTTCCGCCGGAATCCACGATGTCGTCGACCAGGATGCAGGAGCGGCCGGACACGTCGCCGATGATGTTCATGACCTCCGATTCGCCGGGGCGCTCGCGGCGCTTGTCCACGATTGCGAGCGGCGCATCGATGCGCTTGGCGAGCGCGCGGGCGCGCACCACGCCGCCCACGTCGGGCGAGACGACCATGCGGTTGCCGCCGTCGAGGCGCTCCTTGATGTCGCGGGCCAGTGTCGGCGCGGCGAACAGGTTATCGGTCGGGATGTCGAAGAAACCCTGGATCTGTCCGGCGTGGAGGTCCAGGGTCAGCACGCGATCGACCCCCGCATGGGTGATCAGGTTCGCGACGAGCTTGGCCGAGATCGGCGTGCGGGCGGCAGGCTTACGGTCCTGGCGGGCATAGCCGAAATAGGGGATCACCGCCGTGATGCGGCGCGCGGAGGCGCGGCGGAGCGCATCGGTGATGATCAGGAGTTCCATGATGTGGTCGTTCGTAGGGAACGAGGTCGATTGGATGACGAACACGTCCTCGCCGCGCACGTTCTCCTGGATCTCGACGAACACTTCCATGTCGGCGAAACGCTTCACCTGGGCTTTGGCGAGCGGAACGTTGAGATAGGCGGAGATGGCCTCGGCCAGGGGACGGTTGGAATTTCCCGCAACGAGCTTCATGCAAGCAACTTTAGCTTTGTGTGACCTGTCGAGCCCGCTACGCAAGATCGATCCGGATGCGCGGCCAGGCGCAAGGCTCTTAGCAGCGATATCAAACCGTCACAATACGAGTCGTGCTGCTTAAGTGCCGCAAGAGCGGGTTGCGGCCATGCGGTCACTGCAGGGCAACGGGGGGATCGCCCTCCGCAACCTCGGCGGTCTGAATGGACTTCGAGGCGCTCAGGAACTCGGCGATCTCATCCATGCTGGCCTCGGCGAGCTTGGCGAGCGTTTCCGTGTCGAGCGCCGAGATCGAGCCGGAGGCCAGCGCGGCGGGCCGTGACCCTTCGAGCCGCTTGGCGCGTCGCTTCTGGGCGTCGAACACGTCCCAGACGTAGGATACCTTGGTTTCCCCATCTTCCGTGACGGTGGAGATATAGCCGCGCACCCGGTAGCGGGCATCATCGCTGGAGCCGACAAGCTCGACCTTGCGCTCGGAGGCCGCGGTGGCAAGTTC
>DASRWK010000047.1:0-2024 GCA_035776715.1 Microvirga sp. | reverse complement strand
GCTTCTCGTCCTCGGTGGCGCCTTCACCAAATCGGCCCAGTTCCCATTCCATTTCTGGCTGCCCCATGCCATGGCGGCCCCGACTCCTGTGTCGGCCTACCTGCACTCCGCCACCATGGTGAAGGCGGGTGTGTTCCTCATGGCCCGTCTTTGGCCTGTGCTCGCAGGGACGGAGGCCTGGTTTCTCATCGTCTCGATGGTCGGGCTGATCACCATGTTGGTCGGGGCCTGGATTGCCCTGTTCAAGGACGACCTGAAGGCGATCCTCGCCTATTCCACCGTCAGCCACCTTGGCCTCATGACGATGCTCCTGGGGTTGGGCACGCCCATGGCGGCGGTGGTGGCCGTCTTTCACATCCTCAATCACGCCACCTTCAAGGCGGCTCTGTTCATGAGTGCAGGGATCGTGGACCACGAGGCGGGCACGCGGGACGTCCGGCGCCTCGGCGGGCTCCTGCACCTGATGCCGATCAGCGCCACCCTCGCCCTCGTGGCCGCGGGGTCCATGGCGGGTCTGCCGCTGCTCAACGGCTTCCTGTCCAAGGAAATGATGCTGGAGGAAGTGGTGCACACGCCCTATGCGGGCAATCCCTGGATCATGCCGACCCTGGCCACCGTCGGCGCCCTGCTCTCGGTAGCCTACTCGGCACGGCTCGCCATCGCGACCTATCTGGGCCCGGTCAGGACTGATTATCCGCACCACCCGCACGATCCCCCCCTCGGGCTCTGGCTCCCGGTGGCGGTGCTGGTCGTGCCGGTGATCGCCATCGGCCTTCTGCCGGCGCTGATCGCCGGACCCGTGGTGGAACGGACCGCGCTCGCCGTCATCGGCAGCCAGGCCTTACCCTCCTACTATCTTGCCCTCTGGCATGGCTTCACGCCCGCCTTGATGATGAGTATCGTGGCCTTCATCGGCGGAGCGACGCTCCTGGTGGCCTTCAAGCCGCTCGACCGTCTCCGCCTCACCATACCGCGACCGGAAGCAAAGCGGATCTTCGACCGAGCGCTCGACGGTGCCACCCGTGGGGCCAGGATCCTTGTCGCGGCCCTCCACACCGAGTCGTTGCCCCGTTACTTCGCCACGATCATCGTGGCCATCATCGTTGTCGGCGGTGCCGGATTCATGACGGGAACCCATGCTCCGGGAACCAGGGCCTCCTTGCCCGTCAACGGGCCGGCGCTCGTCATCTGGGCCACCCTCCTGGCCACCAGCCTCGCCGTTGTGGTGCTGCACCCCAACCGCCTTCTCACGCTTATCCTGACCAGTCTCGTGGGGCTCGGCGTCTCGATCGCCTTCATCCAGTTCTCGGCCCCGGACCTCGCTCTGACGCAGATCTCGGTCGAGGTGGTCATGACGATCCTGCTGCTGCTGGCCCTCAATCTCCTGCCCCGCACGACGCCTAGAGAGAGCGGCTGGTTCCGTCGGGCGTGGGACGGCGTCATTGCCTGCGTGGGAGGCCTCGGCTTGGCGGGCATCGCCTATGCGGTGATGACGCGCGACTTTCAGTCGATCTCCCAATACCACCTGGCGCAGTCGAAACCGGGTGGAGGCGGCACGAATGTCGTCAACGTGATCCTCGTCGACTTCCGCGGCTTCGACACCTTCGGCGAAATCATCGTGCTGTGCATTGCCGCCCTTGCGATCTATGCCCTGCTCGACAGTTCCCTTAGGGGCGCCGCCGCGCGACGACTGGCGGAGATGCGCCAGGGCGAGGAGGCCGCCGACGCCCATCCCCTGATGCTGGTCGTGATGACCCGTGTGCTCCTGCCCCTCGCCATGACCGTAGGCGCCTTCATCTTCCTGCGCGGCCACAACCAGCCTGGCGGCGGCTTCATCGCAGGCCTCGTCATCGCTATCGCGCTTCTGATGCAGGCCATGGCAAGCGGGTACGTCTGGACGGCGGAGCGCCTGCGCCTGAATGCCCACACGATGTTGGGTATCGGAGTTCTTCTGGCGGGTCTCACCGGGCTCGGCTCGCTCCTGTTCGGACGCCCCTTCCTGACCAGCACCTTCGGCTATGTCC
>DASRWK010000046.1:0-3993 GCA_035776715.1 Microvirga sp. | reverse complement strand
TCCGACGGCGATTGCGGTGTCGGCCCTTTCGGAGCGGTGCCGATATAGGAGCCGCCAAGTCCCCCCGTCCAGCCGGATGACCCTGCGGTTCCCGGCGAGGTGCCGGAGGCTTGGCTGTTCGGGTCGGGCGCCGTGGCGGCCGTGGTCGCGGGCTCCTCGGGGCAAGGGCCCTGTGCTGCCGGTTGCGCCCAGCTGGGCGTCGACAGGCCGATGGCTGCGACGGCAAGGATCATGGGGGCACGCATGGTTTCCGGCTCCTCTGGGCTAAGCTCCCGGAGGAACGTCGCCAAGCGCGGCGGGTTCCGAAGCCCCTCAGATCACTGTAACCCGCGAGGGACCGGCCTCCGCATGGCCCACGATCCGGGCGGACGGATAACCCGCATCGACGATGCGTCCGAGAACCTGCTCTGCCCGCTCCGGCGCGCAGGCAACGAGAAGACCGCCCGATGTCTGCGGATCCGTGAGAAGCTGCCTCTGCCACAGCTCGAGACCCTCGGGCAGCACGATGCTGTCCCCGTAGCTGTCCCAATTTCGGCTCGAGGCGCCCGTTACGTAGCCTTTCTGGGCAAGCGACACCGCTTCCCGGAACAGGGGCAGGCGGGCGTGATCAATGGTCAGGGTCAGTTCCGAGCCGCGCGCCATTTCGAGGCCATGTCCGAGAATGCCGAAACCTGTCACGTCGGTGATGGCATGGATATCGGCATCGTGGGCGAGCTCTGCGCCGATCCTGTTCAGAAGGGTGACCGAGCGGATCATCTCCTCATAGGCATCGGCAGAGAGCGCGTCCTTCTTGAAGGCGGCCGAATAGATGCCGACGCCGAGGGCCTTCGTCAGGATCAACGCATCGCCCGCCCTGGCACCGCTGTTGCGACGGATCTCGTTCGGCTTTGCCGTCCCGATCACTGCTAGGCCATAGACCGGCTCGGGGCAGTCGATGGAATGTCCGCCCGCCACCGGAATGCCGGCATCGGCACAGATCGATGCGCCGCCCCTGAGGATCTCGCGGACCGTCGCCGGCGCAATCTTGCCCAATGGCATGCCGAGGATCGCGAGCGCCATGATCGGACGGCCGCCCATCGCATAGACGTCGGAGATGGCATTGGTGGCGGCAATGCGCCCGAAATCGTAGGGATCGTCCACCATGGGCATGAAGAAGTCCGTGGTCGCGATGATGCAGGTCTCGTCATTCAGCTGCCAGACGGCCGCATCGTCTGCCGTTTCGGTGCCGACGAGAAGATTCTGGAACGGCCCGGCAGCCGGCTGTTCGGAAAGGAGCTGCTGGAGCACGGCTGGCGCCAGTTTGCAGCCGCAGCCGCCGCCATGGGACAGATGGCTGAGCCGAACATTTTGAGTGTCCATCGGAATCCTCCCGTCTTGTACCCATGGTTCCAAATTCCGATGGATTATGCAAACCAACCGTTACTCCGTCGATGAGCCGCCATTCCGGCCGTGAGGGTGGAGATCTTGCATTCCGGCATCTGAAATGTCCCTAATGCGTGGTCGAGACGTGCACTCCCAGCGCCGTTCGAGCAGACCGACCGGAGAGGAGCCAGTGATGCCGGATGATGATACTGGGCCGGAGGATCCTATCGGCAAGTCGAGCCATGGCAGGATGCAGCTTCCTCGCGACAAGAGCCCGGTCCTTCCATACGCAGCAGATGACGACCTCAGGATTCATACGGCGCTGGAGACGCCGACAACGGTGATCTCCTTCGAGGATTCCGAGATACGTCACGCGGAAAGGATGATCCCTTCGGAGGTGCCGGTGAATGTGATCTATGGCGGCATCCCGTTCGCCGTCATGATGACGACGCCTTCGGATCTCGAAGACTTTGCCGTCGGATTCAGCCTGACCGAGGGCGTGATCCAATACCCGGATGATATCCGCGGCATCCGTATAGAACCCGACGAGAGAGGCCTCAGGCTCGCCATCGAGCTGACGCCCAACAGGCTGCACGAGCATCTGGCGCGAAAGCGAGCTCTGGCGGGACGGACAGGCTGCGGCTTGTGCGGCATCGACGATCTCAAGGCTTTGCCCCAAGCACGCCACCCGCAAGGAAACGCACCCGACATTGCCGTGTCTGCCATCCATTCGGCTCTTCTCCGCTTGGACCAGGAACAGGCGCTCAACCAGCTGACGCATGCCGTGCACGCGGCTGCCTGGGCCGATCTCGACGGAACGATCCGCTGCGTTCGGGAGGATGTCGGCCGGCATAATGCACTCGACAAGCTCATCGGCTCGATTGCTCGAGCGGGCACGAGGCCGGACAGCGGCTTCGTCGTTGTCACGAGTCGCTGTTCCTTCGAGCTGGTGGAGAAAGTCGCGGCATTCGGCGCAAGAACTCTCGTCGCGATCTCGGCCCCGACCTCGCTCGCCGTCGAGCGTGCCCGGTCCCACGATATTACGCTCGTCGGCATCGCCCGCCGCGACTCCATTGCGGTCTTTCATGGGAGTGAGCGGATCGACGGCGGGAACCGTGCGTCCTCGTCACGGGATTGACAGGAGAGAGCGAGAGCCGAGTTGCCGCGCGTGAAACGAACATGGGCGATCATATGTAAATTGGCGGGAGAGATCGGTTTCCCGCTTCTCTGTGCAGGTTAATTCGAGCAGATGCTCCGGCATGGAAGGTGCGTTCGATGAGGTCCGCACGGCATATCGCGTGACTCGTCACCTCCATCATCTCTGGTCTTCGAGAGAATGTCAGCTTGCATCGGACCGGGTGATCCAGGCCATCCGCTTCGCGACGATCTCCTCTGTGCCGCACGCACAGCTCACGAGCAGGAACTCAGCGCTGCGCATGCGCATTCTTCGGATATCCAGGTGACGCAGCACGGCCGCAATGATCTTCCGGCCGGACGGAACGTGTTGCTCCGCGACGGATGGAACTTCCGGCTTCCAGGCTTGTTCCGAGGTGAGGCGCGTCGGTTCGTTGACATGATCGTCGCCATCCAGGGAGGAACAGATGGGAAAGTCCGAGGAGGCCGGTCAGCGCCCCGACACACCTCATTACGAGAACGCCACCGGCGGATGGGGGTCGCTCAAGGGGGTGAGCCGCATTCTTGCCGACCAGAAGCCTTCCATCGGCGTCTTCCGCACGCTGATGCGCCAGAATAAGCCGGGCGGCCACATGTGCACCTCCTGCGCCTGGACCAAGCCTGCGCAGCCGCACCTCTTCGAGTTCTGCGAGAACGGCGCCAAGGCGACGATCTGGGACCTCACGCGCGACCGCTGCACACCCGACTTCTTCGCCCAGCACAGCGTAACCGAACTGCGGGGCATGTCGGACCACGAGTTGGAGGAGACGGGGCGGCTCACTCACCCGATGCGCTACGACGCCGCCTCGGACCGCTACGTCGAGACGACTTGGGAAGAAGCTTTCGAGGGGATCGGGGCGAAACTCGGAGAACTCGATCCGAAATCGACCGTCTTCTACATGTCCGGCAAGGCCAGCCTGGAAACCGCCTATCTCTACGCGCTCTTCGCGCGGCTTTACGGACACAACAACCTGCCCGACAGCTCCAACATGTGCCACGAGACCACGAGCGTGGGGCTCAAGCGAGTAATCGGGGTCAGTGTGGGCACCTGCGTGCTGTCGGACTTCGATCATTGCGATCTGATCCTGTTCTTCGGGCAGAATACCGGGACCAACTCACCCCGCTTCCTCCACACGCTCAAGGCCGCCAAGGAGCGGGGCTGCAGGGTCGTCACCTTCAACCCGATCCGCGAGAGAGGCCTCGTCGAGTTCGCCGATCCACAGAACCCCGCCCAGATGACGGTGAAGCCCGCCACCCGGATTTCGGACATCTACCTCCAGGTCCGCCCCGGTGGCGATATCGCGGCGCTGGCGGGGCTGTGCAAGCGCGTGCTGGAGCTTGATGCCGAGACGGGAGGCCAGATCCTCGACCGGGCCTTCATCGAGGAGCACACGACGGGACTCGACGAACTCGCGGCGCGGCTGCGCGAAGTGTCCTGGGAGGAGATCGAGAGGGAAT
>DASRWK010000045.1:0-4705 GCA_035776715.1 Microvirga sp. | reverse complement strand
GCATCGTGCGCAAACTCGGCGACGGCGGATGGTTGAGAGCTGCCATACCGGAATCCTATGGCGGTCTCTATCCAACACTCGATGTCCGGACGCTCTGCCTGTCCCGCGAGACGCTGGCCTATCAGGACGGGCTCGCGGATTTTGCCTTCGCGATGCAGGGGCTCGGCTCCGGCCCGATCAGCCTTTTCGGTTCCGAGGACCTGAAGCGGCATTATCTGCCGAAGGTAGCCCGCGGCGAAGCCATCGCGGCCTTTGCCCTGTCCGAACCTGAGGCCGGATCGGACGTTGCGGCCATGAGCACCACCGCGGTTCCGGATGGTCCCGATCACGTGCGGATCGATGGTCTGAAGACGTGGATCTCAAACGGTGGAATTGCAGATTACTATATCGTCTTCGCCCGGTCCGGTGAGGCACCCGGCGCGAGGGGATTGTCCGCCTATGTGGTCGATGCCGAGACGCCCGGCCTCATCATCGAGGATCGCATCGAGGTTATCGCACCGCATCCGCTCGCAACGCTGCGTTTCGAGGGTTGCAGGGTCCCGCTGTCGAAGCGGATCGGCAGCGCAGGAGAAGGTTTCAAGGTCGCCATGGCGACCCTGGACGTCTTTCGTTCGACCGTTGGAGCCGCATCGCTCGGATTCGCCCGCCGGGCCATGGATGAGGCGTTGCGCCATGCCTCGTCCCGGCATCTGTTCGGAGCACCGCTGGCGGAGCTCCAGATGACGCAAGCCGCCCTGGCCGAGATGGCGACAAACGTCGACACCGCGGCGCTCCTCGTCTACCGCGCAGCCTGGACAAAGGATCAGGGCGCGCCTCGCGTGACGCGGGAGGCCGCGATGGCCAAGATGCACGCCACTGAGGCCGCCCAGAGTGTCATCGACAAGGCGGTCCAGATCTTCGGCGGCCTCGGAGTTACCAAGGGCGTGAAGGTCGAGGAACTCTACCGTGAGAACCGCGCGCTGCGCATTTATGAGGGTGCAACGGAGGTGCAGAAGGTCGTGATCGCGCGCGAACTTCTGAAAATGCTCGATACTTCCCGTTCCGGGATCGGGTCGGACAAGCGGACATGAAGCGGGCGAATCCGGCCGGTCGGCCGGACGCGAGTTGTTGCAGGACTCCCGATCTTGGATCGCATTACCAGGAGAAATACCAATGACGGTCTCTAGAGGCTCTCAAGCGACACCGGACCTCGACGAGGGCATCCAGATTCTGCAGCCGAAGAATTGGCCGGTCCCCAAGGGCTATTCGAACGGCATGATGGCGGAAGGGCGCATTCTCGTAACGGGCGGAATCGTGGGCTGGAACGAGGCGGGCGAGTTTCCAGAAGGCCTTGTCGCGCAGGCACGCCAAGTGCTGGAGAATATCCGCACCATCCTGTCGGAAGGCGGAGCGAAGCCCGAGCATGTCGTCCGGCTAACCTGGTACGTCGTCGACATGGATGACTACTTGGCCAACATGCGTGAACTGGGTCGCGCCTACCGGAGCGTTTTCGGAACGCATTACCCGGCAATGGCTCTGGTTCAGGTCGTGCGGCTGGTGGAAAGGGATGCACTCCTCGAAATCGAGGCGACGGCTGTCGTGCCTTCGGGGAGATGAGCGCCGCCCTTCCGGCCAAGAAGCCACGGCCAAAGAGCTGATGCCAAACGGAACATGACGGGAGGTAAAATGGAGGTCTTGCTGGAGAGCGGGGGAGAGCACGTCGCTCTCGTGCGCATCAACCGTCCAGAGGCTCGGAACGCGCTGAACAGTGCAGTGCGCGAGCAGCTGGCGCGAATCTTTGGAGAGCTCGCCGGTAATGACGAGATCCGCTGTGTCGTTCTGACCGGAACGGAAAAGGTCTTTGCCGCGGGCGCCGACATCAAGGCCATGGCGGACGCTCAGCCCGTCGACATGATCATTCGCGCAAGCGAGCGGAACTGGGCTCCCATCAAGGACTTCCCCAAGCCGCTGATCGCTGCGGTGAATGGATTCGCGTTGGGCGGCGGGTGCGAGCTTGCCATGCATGCCGACATGATCGTCGCGGGTGCGGGCGCCAAGTTCGCGCAGCCCGAGATCAAGGTCGGGATCATACCGGGAGCAGGGGGAACTCAGCGCCTGCTTAGAGCCGTGGGCAAGTTCAAGGCGATGAAGATGCTGCTGACGGGGGAGATGGTTTCCGCTCAAGACGCTGAGGCCATGGGGCTGGTCACCGAAGTCGTGCCCGACGAAGAGGTTCTCGACCGGGCTCTGGCCCTTGCCCGCTCGATCGCTCTTCTGCCGCCGCTCGCAGCCCGCAAGATCAAGGAATTGGTCCTGCAAGGAGGCGACCTTCCCCTGGACGCGGCCCTCGTCATGGAACGGCATGCCTTCCAGCTCATGTTCTCAACCGCCGATCAGAAGGAAGGCATGCGGGCCTTCATCGAGAAGCGGCCGCCTGATTTCGTGGGGCGCTGATGATGACATTCGAGGCCACTCGGACGGATCTCACTCTTGGAATCATCGGGGCCGGGATCATGGGCCGCGGCATCGCCCAGGTGGCGGCCGAGGCAGGGATTACGGTTCTCCTGGCCGATGCCCGGCCAGAGGCCGTCACCGAGGCCATCGAGTTTTGCGCCGACATGATCCGCCGCAAGGCTGCGAAGGGAAACCTCACTCCTGAGAGCGCCGAAGCTGCCATTGGCCGCCTTCGGCCTACGAATGCCGGACCCGACAGAGGCTACGATGCCTTCGCGTCCTGCCATATCGTCATTGAAGCCGTCGCCGAGCGTCTGGATATCAAGCAGATGCTGATCGCCGCGCTTGAGAACGTGGTCGGTGACGAGTGCATCCTTGCAACGAATACATCCTCGCTTTCGGTCACCGGGATCGCCGCCAAGGCTCGCCGGCCCGAGCGTGTGGCGGGGTTCCACTTCTTCAACCCGGTCCCGCTGATGAGGCTGGTTGAGGTCATCGGCGGCATCATGACGGATGCGTGCGTCCTCGATGCACTCACGGCCGTTGCCCATCGCCTTGGCCATCGGCCGGTTCGTGTCTCCGACACGCCAGGTTTTCTCGTCAATCATGCCGGCCGGGCCTTTGCAACGGAGGCTCTTCGCATCGTCTCGGAGGGCATTGCGGATTTTGCCGATGTGGACCGGGTCATGGTGGATACGGCAGGATTTCGCCTTGGCCCCTTTGAGCTCCTGGACCTCACAGGTCTCGATGTCTCCCATGCGGTGATCGAGGCGATCTATCACCAATATTACGAGGAGCCTCGCTATCGGCCCGTCCCGATAGTGGCTCAGCGCCATGCCGCAGGGTTGTTCGGCCGCAAGACAGGACGAGGCTTCTATACCTATGCCGAAGGGCGCGCGCAGAAGCCACCGGAAGCGGCAGTTCCGAAAGCGGGTCTAACATCCGTCAGGGTCTGGATCAGCAGCCGGCATCAGGATGCGGCCGACGCCTTGCGCAGGGTCATTCAGGGGACTGGAGCACATATCGAAACCGGCGAGCGTCCGTCCGACGAGGCCGTCATCATGCTGACGCCGTTCGGGGAGGATGCGACGACGGCCGCTCTGGCGGAGGACCTCGACCCAGCCCGTTCGGTGGCAGTCGACTGCCTGTTGGGACTGGATCGCAGGCGCACCCTCATGAAGACGCCCGTTACCCGCCCGGATATAAGTGACGTTGCTCACGCACTGCTCGCAGCCGGCAATCGACCCGTGACGGTCATTCACGACAGTCCTGGTTTCATCGCACAGCGCATCATCGCATGCATTGTGAATGTCGGGGCAGACATTGCGCAGCAGCGCATTGCGACACCTGAGGACATCAACAGCGCCGTCGAGATCGGCTTGGGCTATCCGCGTGGCTCGCTGCGTTTCGGAGATGAGCTCGGCCCCCGGCGAATTCTCGGCATCCTCGATGCGTGTCACGCCTTCTACGGCGATCCACGCTATCGCGCGAGCCCGTGGCTCAAGCGCCGCGCTCTTCTGGGGGTGCCGCTGACGCTACGAGACGCGTGAGCCCCGACCTCTATGATCCGCACGTCCAATGAGGAAGAGATGGAGCTCCGGATGCGTGCGGCGGCGGATGCGGACTATGCCATCGCCAGGACGGCCGATTAAAGCCTTGTCGGCGACCTCTTAGGTTGTCGTCAAAACATCTTCGAGGGCAACCACAGGGTCAGCGCCGGTACACCGACGAGCAGGATGAGCCGGATCAAGTCAGCCAGGATGAAGGGCAGGATACCACTTGCGACCGTCCGCTGCGTCAGGCCCGGCATGCTCGCCTGAACGACGAAGAGGTTCATGCCGACCGGAGGCGTAATGAGGCCAATCTCGGCCACGGTCACAACCAGGATGCCGAACCAGACCATGTCATAGCCGAGCGTTTGCGCAACCGGCGCCAGAAACGGTACGGTCAGCAAGATCATGGACATGGAGTCCATGAAGCAGCCGAGCACCACGTAAAAGATCAAGATCAGGATGAGGACTGTCGTCGGGCCGAGGCCGCTGCTTTGAATCAGGCTGATCAGCCCGCTCGGCAGGCCGGTCGTCTCCAGGAAGTAGTTGAAGAGAGACGCTCCGATTAGGATGAAGAAGATCATTCCGGTCAGCGAAGCCGTCTCGCTGATGGCCCCCCAGAACGCTTTCCGGTCGAGTTCTCCGGAGAAGAGCGCGAGGACGAATGCGCCGACGGAGCCGACGGCCGCAGCCTCGGTCGGAGAAAACAGGCCGAGATAGAT
>DASRWK010000044.1:0-1836 GCA_035776715.1 Microvirga sp. | reverse complement strand
CCCTGCGCTCCTCCATCGCCGTGGTCACCCAGGACACTTCGCTCCTCCACCGCTCGATCCGGGACAACATTGCCTATGGCCGTCCCGGAGCCTCGGAAAGGGAGATCATGGAGGCGGCACGCCTCGCGCATGCCGACGGCTTCATCATGGAACTCGAGGATTACCGGGGCCGGCGCGGCTACGACGCCCATGTGGGCGAGCGGGGCGTGAAGCTCTCTGGCGGCCAGCGCCAGCGCATCGCGATCGCCCGCGTCATTCTCAAAAATGCGCCGATCCTGGTGCTGGACGAGGCGACCTCGTCCCTGGATTCCGAAGTCGAGGCGGCGATCCAGGAGTCTCTGTCGACCCTCATGGAGGGTAAGACGGTGCTGGCCATCGCTCATCGCCTCTCCACCATCGCTGCGCTCGACCGCCTCATCGTTCTCGAGGAGGGGCGGATCGTGGAGGAGGGCACCCATGCGGAGCTTCTCCGGGCCGGCGGGCTCTACGCCCGGCTCTGGCGGCGTCAGTCGGGCGGCTTCCTGGGCGCGGGGGAGGGCGGGGGAGCCCCGGAGGCGGTCTCAATTTAGGCCTCTTCCTCAGGGAACAGCTTGGAACATCTCCAATCCGCCTATGGACAGGCGGGCTTGACCGTGCCAAAGAGCCACCGCGCGGCGACTCCCAGTCGCATTGCGTGCGCGTTGACGCGTATGCTTGTTCCTTCATCCCGGAACCGGCGTGCCGAATGCCTTGGTTTGCAAGGTGTTGCCGATGCGCGGTTCTCGTTTTTGATCAATGCTGGAGAGCCAAGTGGCCGAGACCACCACTCATGTCGCTGAGCCGACACGGCGCGATTTCCTTTACATCGCCACGGGCGCGGCCGCCGCTGTCGGCGGAGCAACCCTGGTATGGCCCTTCATCCAGTCCCTGGCGCCCGACGCGGCGACGGTGGCTGCAGGCGCCCCTGTCGAGGTCGACCTGACGCCGATTGCCGAAGGGCAGATCGTCAAGGTCTTCTGGCGCGGCAAGCTGATCTTCATCCGCCACCGCACGGCCGAGGAGATCAAGGCGGCCGAGGACGTGAACATGGCGTCCCTGCGCGATCCGCAGCCCGACTCGGCGCGCGTGAAAGAGGGCCATGCCCAATGGCTGGTCGTCTATGGCAACTGCACTCATCTGGGCTGCGTGCCGCTCGGCCAGCAGGGCGAATACCACGGCTGGTTCTGTCCCTGCCACGGCTCGGTGTTCGACACCTCCGGCCGCGTCCGCGGCGGCCCGGCGCCGATCAACCTGCCGATTCCGCCCTACTCCTTCGCGTCCGACACGAAGATCATCATCGGCCAAGAAGCCACGGCGTAACCCCGGGACGATCAGGCGACAATCATGAGCGAACATCCCACAACTTACGTTCCCAAGAGCGCCTTCGGTAAGTGGTTCGAAAGCCGCTTGCCCATCGCAGGCCTCATCCATTCCTCGTTCATCGCATTCCCGGTGCCGCGGAATCTGACCTATTTCTGGACCTTCGGCGCGATCCTGGTCTTCATGCTCGTCTCGCAGATCGTGACGGGCGTGTTCCTGGCGATGTACTACACGCCGAATGCGGCGCTGGCCTTCCAGTCTGTCGAGCACATCATGCGCGATGTGAACTACGGCTGGCTGATCCGCTATCTGCACGCCAACGGCGCCTCGATGTTCTTCGTCGCCGTCTACATCCACATCTTCCGCAATTTCTACTACGGCTCCTATAAGGCGCCGCGCGAAGTGCTCTACATCCTCGGCGTGATCATCTTCCTGCTGATGATGGCCACTGCCTTCATGGGCTACGTGCTTCCCTGGGGCCAGATGAGCTTCTGGGGC
>DASRWK010000043.1:0-11216 GCA_035776715.1 Microvirga sp. | reverse complement strand
GAAGGTGAGCCAGAACCGGCCGGAGGCCGACCGCAGGGGCGTGGCGGCAGGCCTGCGCACCCTCGACGCGGAGCAGGCCCGTCGCATGGCCGATCTGGTCGACAGCCGGGGGCCATGATGCGGATTGCCCCCTGTGATCCGCAATCCATCGGCGCCTGGACCGCTCTCCGACATGAACTGTGGCCGGAGACCTCCCTGTCCGAGCACGTTGCCGAGGCCGAAGCCATCCTCGGCAAGCCGAAGGAGGCCGTGGCCTTTCTCGCGCACGATGTCCAAGGCGCGGCGGCGGCTTTCGCCGAGGCGAGCCTGCGCCATGACTACGTGAACGGCTGCGTCACGTCTCCGGTGGCCTTCCTCGAAGGGATCTATGTCCGCCCGGCCCACCGGAGGCAGGGCATCGCCCGCCTCCTGGTCGAAGCGGTTGAGGACTGGGCCAGGGGAATCGGCTGCGCGGAACTCGCGTCCGATGTGGAGCTCCACAACACCGTTTCCCAAGGCATGCACCAGGCCGTCGGCTTCGAGGAGACCGAGCGGGTTGTGTATTACCGAAAAGCCCTTCGTGGCCGGTGATGCTTTCGGGCGATGCGGATCTTTCCGTTTTCGCCCAAGCCCGCTACACCTTGCCCATGACCGAAGGACTGATCCTGCACCCCGACAACAGGCACCGCTGCTGGTGGCCCGGCACGGACCCTTTCTATGTCACCTATCACGACACCGAATGGGGCGTGCCCGAATTCGACGACCGGGCTCTCTTCGAGAAGCTCATCCTCGACGGTTTCCAGGCCGGCCTGTCGTGGATCACGATCCTGCGCAAGCGCGAGAACTTCAGGCAGGCCTTCGCGGGCTTCGATCCGGCTGTGATCGCGCGGTTCGACCAGTCGCATGTCGAGGCGCTGATGCTCGACAAGGGCATCGTGCGCAACCGCGCCAAGATCGAGGCGACGGTCGCGGGCGCGCGCGCATGGCTCAACCTTCAGGAGCGCGGAGGCTTTTCCAGCTTCCTCTGGAACTTCATCGACGGCCGCCCGATCCAGAACAACCTGAAGAGCCGGAGCGACGTACAGGCGGAGACGGATGTGTCGCGGCGCATCTCGAAAGCCCTGAAGGCGGAAGGCTTCAACTTCGTCGGTCCCACCATCGTCTATGCCTTCATGCAGGCGGTGGGCATGGTCAACGACCATCTCGTGGGCTGCTACCGCCATTCGGAATGCGCCCTTCTCGCCGAGAAGCTCTGAATGGCGAAGGAACCCCGCGTCTGGCAGCGCATGCTCTCGGGCCGCCGCCTCAACCTGCTCGACCCCTCGCCGCTCGACGTGGAGCTCGACGACATCGCGCATGGTCTCGCCCGCGTCGCCCGCTGGAACGGCCAGACCATCGGCGGGCACATCTTCTCGGTGGCCCAGCACAGCCTGCTCGTCGAAGCCATCGCCGATCATCACGATCCGGACATGCCGCGCGCCACGCGCCTCACCGTGCTCCTGCACGACGCTCCGGAATACGTGATCGGCGACATCATCTCGCCCTTCAAGGCGGTGATCGGCGATGCGTACAAGACCATCGAGGCGGGCCTGCTCGGCGCGATCCATCTTCACTTCGGCCTGCCCGCCGCCCCCGGCGCCGCCCTGAAGCGCTTCATCAAGCAGGCGGACCGGCAGGCCGCCTATCTGGAGGCGACGCATCTCGCGGGCTTCGGGCGCGAGGAGGCGATCAAGTTCTTCGGGCGGCCGGAGCCCCTGCCCCGCAGCGTTCATGCGCTCCTCGACCCATGGCCCGTCGCCGAGGCGGAAGAGCGTTTCCGGGAACGCGTGCTTTCCGTGACGACCTGAAGCCATGCCGACCCTCCACGTCTGTTCCCTCTCCCGCCTGAACGAGACCGTCGCCGCCATTGGCCCGAGCCATGTGGTGAGCCTCCTGAGCGCGGGCACGGCGATCGAGCGGCCCGCGCCCATCGCGCCCGAGCGCCATCTCGTCATCAATGTCAGCGACATCCTGGAGCCGATGGAGGGGCATGTGCTGGCCGAGCCCGAGCACATGGAGCGGCTTCTCGCCTTCGTCCGCGCCTGTGACCGCAAAGCCCCCCTGCTCTTCCATTGTTGGGCCGGCATCAGCCGCTCGACGGCGGCCGCCTATGTCGCCGCATGCGCGCTCGCGCCCGAGCGGGACGAGGCCGCACTCGCTCTCGCCTTGAGGGAGGCGGCTCCCTCCGCCACGCCCAATGCCCGCTTCATCGCGCTCGCCGATGCCCTTCTCGGCAGGCAGGGCCGCATGGTGGACGCCATCCGGGCCATCGGCCGGGGAGCGGAGGCTATGGAGGGGGTGCCCTTCATGTTACAGCTTAACGGGGACTAGGGGGATTCCGCCTGCGCAAAGGCTGCCCCGACGCCAAACCGGAGGGGGCGCTTCGTGGACGACGTATTGATCGGTCTTGCCATTCTTCTGGCCGTTCTCATCGGGATCGGCTCTCCCATCGCCGCCGTCGTCGGCCTGACGCTCGCCCTGCAAGCGCGACGGGAGCTCCGCGGCATCCAGCTGCGTCTGGACAGGATGGCAGCGGAGACAGGCGCGCCGCAACGTCCCTCTGAGGCCGCTCCCGACCAAGATCCCGCAATCGCTCCGGAACCTTCCCCGGCACAGTCGGCGCAACCCGTCCCACCCGAACCTGAGGAGACCAGGCCGACCTCCGTTCCGCCCGTTCCTCCCGCCGCAGCCCGGCCGGTCCCGCCCCGCCGGGGCCTGGAGGAGCAGATCGGCTCCCGCTGGGCCGTGTGGGTGGGCGGTGTGGCCCTGGCGCTCGGCGGCATCTTCCTCGTCCGATACTCCATCGAGCAGGGCCTGCTCGACCCCCGAACCCGAATCACGCTCGGCATCCTCTTCGCCCTCGCCCTCATCGGCGCGGGCGAATGGATGCGCCGCCGCGAGCGCAGCTTCGGTCTGCCGGGCATTCCCAGCGCCCATGTGCCGAGCATCCTCACCGCCGCCGGAACCTGCACGGCCTTCGCCTCGATCTATGCGGCCTATGCGCTCTATGGGCTGATCGGCCCCGGCGCGACCTTCGTGGCGCTCGGGCTCGTCGCCGTTCTGACCATGGTCGCCTCGACGCTCCACGGGCCGATCCTCGCCGCGCTGGGCCTTCTCGGCGCCATGGGGAGCCCGCTCCTCGTCTCCACGGACCGGCCGCAGCCCTGGGCGCTCGTGATCTATCTCGTTTTCGTGGTTCTGCCCGCCTATGGCGTCGCGCGGCTCCGGCTCTGGCGCTGGCTCGCACTCGCAGCCGCGACCGGCGTGCTCCTGTGGACGGCGCCGATCGCCTTCATCGACGAATCGGATGTGCTTCCGGCCATGGTGCATCTGGTGTTCCAGGCGGGCCTTGCCGCGTTCTTCCTCGCGCTGGATCCCTATCGCCACGTGCCGGATGAGGAAGCCCGGGTCGATTGGGCGGCGAGCGGAGCATTGTTCGCTTTCGCTTGCGCCGGGATCGTCGTGGCCGGCTCCGTCGCCACGGGCGACGGGAGGCCGGTCTTCGTGGCCGCCATGGCCTTGATCCTGCTCGCCGCTGGCGTGCGCATCGCCAATACCGCTCCGGCCGCGGCGACCAGCGCCGCCCTGACGGTGGGCGCGCTTCTGGTCTGGCCTCTCGCCACCGACATCGGCGATGCGCCCGAAGGCCTGTTCTTCCGGAGCGGGGATGCTTTTGCCGCCCGGCCCCATGCCCTCAGCACCTATCTCGCCCTGGCGGCTCTCCTGCCGCCGCTGGTCGCAGGGGCCTCCCTGCTGCGGCTGGCCCGCGCGCAATGCTTACGCCTGCCAATCGCGGCTTGGTACGCGGGCGTTGCAGGCGTCGGGCCGCTCCTGGCGCTGGTCGCCGCCTATTGGCGCGTGACCGCCTTCGAGCGCAGCCTCTCCTTCGCCCTGGTCGCAGGCATTCTGGCCCTCGCCCTCATGCTGGTGGCCCAATGGCTCATGCGCCGTGGGCCGGAGGGGGAGTCCGCGATCCGCCTCGGCCTCGGAGCCATCGCCTCGGCGGCGCTCGGCGCGGTTGCGCTGGGGCTGACCTTCGCGCTCGAGAAGGGCATGCTGACGGTCGCCCTCGCGCTTGCGGCTCTCGGCACCGCCTGGGTCGCGGACCGCATCGCCGTTCCGGCCCTGCGCTATGCGGTGGGAGCCATCGGCCTCATCCTGCTCGGCCGCCTGATCTGGGATCCCACCATCGCGGGCGGCGATCCGGGACCGGTGATCTTCAATTGGCTCCTCTGGGGCTACGGGGTTCCCGCCGTGGCGTTCTGGCTGGGGAGCCGCCTGCTGGAGCGGACGGGGCGCGACCGAATCGTCCAGCTCACCGAGAGCCTCGCCATCGTCTTCGCCGCCTTCCTGGTCTTTTTCGAGATCCGCCACGCCCTGCATGCAGGAAACCCGCTGGCGTCGGATTTCAGCCTCGTGGAGGCAGGCCTCGTTGCGACAGAAGGCCTCGCTTTCGCGATCCTGCTGACCCGGCTGGACCTCCGCCGGCCCGACCCGGTCTATCGCTGGGGCTCCCTGATCTTCAAGGTGGCCTCCTTCGGCCTGTCAACCGTCGGATTGCTCGTGATCGAGAACCCGCTTCTGACGAACGACGAGATCGCGGGCGGGATTCTCTTCAACAGCTTGATCCTCGCCTATCTCCTGCCTTCCCTCCTCGCAGGAGGGCTCGCCTACGTGGAACGGAACGCCCGGCCCGCCTCCTACGCCATCGCCTCGGCCATCCTGAGCCTCCTGCTGCACTGGGCCTATGTGGCCCTGGAGATCCGGCGGATCTTCCAAAGGCCCAGGCTGGGCTTCTTCTGGCGCGGCTTCACTCAGGGCGAACAATGGAGCTACTCCGTCGCGCTCCTCGTCATCGGCATAGCCCTCCTTGCCTACGGGATCGTCCGCGACAACCGCTTTGCGCGCATCGCCTCGGCGGTCTATCTTGTGATCGCCGTTCTGAAGGTGTTCATCATCGACCTGTCCAACCTGGAGGGCGTGATGCGGGCCCTGTCCTTTATTGGCCTCGGGCTTGTTCTCATCGGCATCGGCTTCGTCTATCAGAGATTCCTCGTCCGCCAGCCGGGCAATGCCGCAATCTCGTGAGATGACGGCTCAACAACGAATTTTTTGACGGATAGCTGCATGACCGACACCACTTCCATCAAGACCCTCCCCTTCGAGAAGGCCCTGGCCGAGCTGGAGGAGATCGTGCGGCGTCTCGAGCGCGGAGATGTGCCGCTGGAGGATTCCATCGCCATCTACGAGCGCGGTGAGGCCCTGAAGAAGCATTGCGAGCAGCTTCTGAAGAAGGCCGAGGCCCGGATCGAGAAGATTACCGTGGGTCCGGACGGCGCTGCCTCCGGCGCGGCTCCGCTGGACGTCGACGCTTAGATCCGCGGCCTGCCCGCGCGTCAGAGCGCAGGACTACGTTCGAGAACGGCATCGACCTCCCGCAATATGGCTGCGGGATCGATGCTGAAAGCCTGCCTCTGTCCTTCCGGCCCGCCGACCAAGGGCTCGTAATCCGCCCCCACCTCGGCGGCCCAATGCAGGCCGGTGCTCTTACGGGCATTCTGGGCCATCAGTTCGATCAACAGCGGCTGGCGGCGGGCCCAGAGGATGTTGGCGAGACCCGCACCGTGGACGGCCATGACGGTTTTCGCCTCGCCGAACCAGTAGATCTGCTCATGATGGTTCGCCCACGAGGCCTCGACGATCCTGAAGCCGCGCCCGCGCAATCCCTCGATCAGTTCGCCCTCCCCTTCCACCCGGCGCAGTCGCGTCTGGCCGCGGGTGAGATAGATCCGGGGCGCAACCTCCGGCCGGGGGCGGCCCGCATAGGCCGCATCGAAAATGGAGCGGGCGTACCCGAGCGCCTCGGGCGTTGCGAACACCCGCTCGAGATTGCAGCAATGGCTGCGCGCGTAGAGATACCGTCCGGCACGGACGCGTTCCCATGGGGCGAGCTTCACATGGCTCACGCGAACGCCGATCCCCCTCAGGCCTTCGATGAAGCTCTGCACCATCGGGTTGACCGATCTCGCCGTCACGATGGTGAGCTGCTCGCCGGGAGCGAGGGTTCCGCGATGAAGTGCGTAAGCCAGAGGCATCAGCACGTCGGTAAGGAGGTGACCGTAATGCTTGTAGGGCGGGATCGCCGCAACGGCGCCCTCCACATGCCGCGTGCGAAGAACGGCCGGTGACGGATAGGCGAAGTGCCAGTTGCTGTCGGCCGTCGTATCGAAGGCAAGCTGCCTCCCGGTGGAGGCATCGACCGGAGTCAGCGTATGTCCCGGGATCAGGACGTCCGCGACGAAGGCGATCACCCGATGGGCCGAATCCGGATCCTGGAACCGGCAATGCGGGTTCGTCACATCCACATCATTGGAACGAACGAAGGTCCGTTGGCGGCTGTATCGCTCCTGGAGCAGGTTGAAGGAGCGGATGCTGTCCTCCCGAAGATCGACCTTTGCCGCGTCGGGCCAGCCGAAATCCGGGAAGAAGGAAACCGCCTTCCGAAGAACCGGATGGGAGCCGGTCACCCCCTTCATCACCCGGAAGGCGATCGGTTTGAGGTCGAACTTACGGTGAAGCGCCGAATGATGTCTTGCCATTGAGAGCCGTCAGATATGCTGGAGCCCGCTGGAGCCCGGCGAAGAAACTCCCCCTTCCTTCCGGACACTCGCCCGACGCGAGCCCAGAACAAGAAAGAACGGCAACCAGAGAAAGAGATAATGCATGTTGAAGAAGGCGAACGGATTCGACAGATCCGTTCCCATATAGCCGAACGAGAAGACGAGGGAGGCCAGCCCGAAGAAGCGCAATGATTGATCCTCTTGCCGGGTCACCTGTCGCGCGTAGAAGCCGATCATGGCCCAAAACGCCGCAAGGGCAACCAGGCCGTAATACATGGCGATCCCGAAGAGGCCGTTGTGCGGGTGGCTCATCCAAGTCCTCGGGAACCGGAAGCTTGGGCCGGTCCCAAGCACAGGGTGCAGAGCGATCTGGTCGCGCACCCAGCCCCATATTTCACCGCGGTATGAAGGGCGGCACCAATTGGCATCGCTGCCGCAGATCACCCCCTTGATCATCGGCTCGAACACGCCGAGGCCGGTGATGACGAGCCAGGCGCCGCCGCAGGCAAGAAGCACGGCAGCAGCTCCCCTGCTCCTGCTGAGCCATAGAGCCAGCGGCAACGCCAAGCCGAGGGCAAGGATCGGGGCACGGCTTTGGGTCCAGGCCAGGCCCGCTAGAAGCATGGCGATCAGAACGAGGTGCAGGGGTGCGAATCGGCGCACGGAAGGGCGATCGAGCCATAATGCCGCAAAGGCAATCAGGGCGATGCCGAACCCGCCGGCACCGGGAATGGGATTGCGCCCTCGTCCCAGGGGCGTCAGACGGTCGAAGACATCGCCGGCTACGACAATATGCTGCAGGATGGCCGCGCATGCGCTCGCCCCGCCCGCAATGGCGATGATGGAGAGAATCTGCCTCGTGCTCAAGGCACACGATACCTGGGCCATGGACAGGAAGAATGCCCCGAGCAGCACGAGGTTGAAGAAGTCGGACATGTCGTACCCTGGACCTCCGACCATGCCCCCGAGCGCGATCCACGCGCCGAAGAAAACGCCGAAGAGACCCAGCCACGCATTCTGCGCGGAGGCGGCCGCCGCAGCTCCGCTGAGCAATGCCAGGACTGCGGTCAGGACGATCATGCCGACGGGAAGGGCATGCCCCCGGATGAAAAAGGATGCGACGACAAAAACGAGGAAAGCTGCCGCACTGATGGAATTGAGCCGATTCTGACCCGCATGTTGCTTTCGCAGCCAGAGAGCCGCATATGTCAGTCGGGAAGAGACGGAGAACATTGGAAGCGGCATCCTCCTCCCGACATGGGAATTTGGATATTGTTTCTGGCCGTCTATCATCTGACCTCGGTGCTTTCAACCTTTGCGGCGCTTCCAAGCTGGGGCTCCCGGTGAAGGAAAACCTGCATTCTGGTGACCACGTGAGCGCAACGCATACACCTCTCCTTGACACCATCAAGAGCCCGGAAGACCTCCGGCAGCTCCACGAAAACCGGCTGAGACAGGTCGCGGACGAGCTGCGCACGGAGACGATCAGTGCCGTCTCCGTTACCGGCGGCCATCTGGGCGCCGGCCTCGGCGTGGTCGAGCTGACGGTGGCTCTCCATTACGTGTTCGACACCCCCCGCGACCGGCTGGTCTGGGACGTAGGGCACCAAGCCTATCCTCACAAGATACTCACGGGCAGGCGCGACCGTATTCGGACGCTGCGTCAGGCCGGCGGCCTGTCCGGCTTCACCAAACGCTCGGAAAGCGAATACGACCCCTTCGGCGCCGCCCATACCTCCACGTCGATCTCGGCCGGTCTCGGCATGGCCGTCGCGCGGGATCTGGACGGCAAGCGGAACAATGTGATCGCCGTGATCGGCGACGGCGCCATGTCGGCGGGCATGGCCTATGAGGCCATGAACAACGCAGGCGCCATGCATTCGCGCCTCATCGTGATCCTCAACGACAACGACATGTCCATCGCGCCGCCCACCGGCGCCATGTCGTCCTATCTCGCACGCCTCGTCTCCGGCGGCACCTATCGGGGGATCCGCGAGACCGCCAAGCAACTGGCGAAGAAGCTGCCGAAATTCCTCTACGAGAAGGCGCAGCGCGCCGAGGAATTCGCCCGCGGCTTCTGGACCGGCGGCACGATGTTCGAGGAACTCGGCTTCTACTATGTCGGCCCTATCGACGGCCACAACCTGGACCATCTGCTGCCGATCCTGAAGAACGTGCGCGATTCCGAGACCGGGCCGATCCTGGTTCATGTGGTCACCCAGAAGGGCAAGGGCTACGCGCCGGCGGAGGCCGCCGCCGACAAGTACCATGGGGTGGCCGCCTTCGACGTGGTGACCGGAACGCAGGCGAAGGCCAAGGCCAACGCGCCTTCCTATACGAAGGTTTTCGGCGAGAGCCTGATCCGGCAGGCGCGACGGGACGACAAGATCGTCGCCATCACGGCGGCCATGCCCTCCGGGACGGGCGTCGACCTTTTCGGGAAAGAATTCCCCACCCGCACCTTCGACGTCGGCATCGCCGAGCAGCACGCGGTGACCTTCGCGGCCGGCATGGCGGCGGAAGGCTACAAGCCGTTCTGCGCGATCTATTCCACCTTCCTCCAGCGTGCCTACGACCAGGTGGTGCACGACGTGTCCATCCAGAACCTGCCGGTGCGCTTCGCGCTGGACCGGGCGGGGCTCGTGGGCGCGGACGGACCGACCCATGCGGGCTCGTTCGACATCGCCTATCTCGGCTGCCTGCCGAACATGGTGGTGATGGCAGCCGCGGACGAAGCGGAGCTGGTGCATATGGTGGCCACCGCCGCGGCCTATGACGACGGTCCCATCGCCTTCCGCTATCCGCGCGGTGAAGGCGTCGGCGTCGACCTGCCCGAAGAGGGCGTGCCGCTCGCCATCGGCAAGGGCCGCATCGTCCGCGAAGGCAGCCGCGTCGCCATTCTTTCCCTCGGCACGCGCCTCGCGGAAGCCCTGAAGGCTGCCGAGGAGCTGGAAGCCCGCGGGCTCTCCACCACGGTGGCCGATGCCCGCTTCGCCAAGCCCCTCGACGAGGAGATGATCCTCGGCCTCGCCCGCGACCACGAGGTCCTCATCACCGTGGAGGAAGGCTCCATCGGAGGGTTCGGCTCCTTCGTGCTGCAGCTTCTCTCCGAAAAGGGGGCGCTCGATCGCGGCACCGTCAAGGTGCGTTCCATGGTGCTGCCGGACATCTATCAGGATCAAGACAAGCCGGAGCGCATGTATGCCCAGGCCGGCCTCGATGCCGCAGGCATCGTGAGCAAGGTGTTCGAAGCCCTCGGCAAGGAAGAGCCCCGCCAGGCGCGGGCTTAACAGGTCACCACCTCATGGCCGGGCACGTCCCGGCCATGAGGTTTCGGAAGGCGCGGCGCTTCACGCGGCCGGGATCACCGGCACAAGGCCGGTGATGACGAGAGGCGAAAGGGGCAAAGACGTGGGTGCCCGCGGCAAGTGCGGCCCCGATATCCGTCTATATCGTCAACCTACCTGCCTTCGCGGCGGCGTAGCGCTCGCCGATCCGGCTCCAGTCGAGCACGTTCCACCAGGCCTTGAGATATTCGGCCCGGCGGTTCTGGTACTTGATGTAATAGGCGTGCTCCCAGACGTCGTTGCCCATCAGGACCATCTGCCCGTCCATGAGCGGGGTATCCTGGTTGGGCTTGGATACGATGCCGAGCTTGCCGTCGCGGCTCACCGTCACGAACACCCAGCCGGAGCCGAACTGCTTCTCGCCGGCCGTGTTGAAATCGGCCTGGAACTTCTGGAACCCTCCGAGATCCCGGTCGATGGCGCTCTTCAGCTCGCCCGAGGGCTCGCCGCCCGATCCCCCCATGATCTGCCAGAACATGGTGTGATTGGCGTGCCCGCCGCCGTTGTTGCGGACGGCGGTCCGCACGGATTCGGGCAGCTCGCCGATCTTCGCCAGCATCTCGTGGAGCGGCATCTTGGCCAGATCCCCGTTCTGGCTCAAAGCGGCGTTGAGGTTGTTGACGTAGGACGCGTGGTGCTTTCCATGGTGGAGTTCCATGGTCTGGGCGTCGATGTGAGGCTCGTTCTTGGACGGGGCATAAGGCAGGGGATCGAGCTTGAAGGGACCGGAGGACGCTTGCGCAAAGGCCCGCGGAATGGCAGCGCTCGCAGCCAGCAGGGTTGCACCGGTCAGGAGATGGCGACGGCTGAGCATGGAAAATCCGTGAGTTCGGTTGATCGTTGAACGGATATGTCCGCCCGCGAGAACAGGTTCCGGGATTTGGGAGGATTTGAATTCACATGACGTTGAGGTTTCCATGACCCGCAAACGTGCCGACGTGGTGCTCGTCGAGCGTGGCTTCTTCACGAGCCGCGCACGGGCCCAGGAGGCGATTGCCGCCGGCCTGGTCACCGTCAATGGCGCCCCGGTGAAGAAGCCTTCCGACGTGGTGGCGGAGGATGCGGTGATCACCGCCGTGCAGCCGCATCCCTACGTGTCCCGCGGCGGGGTGAAGCTGGCGGCGGCCCTCGACGCCTTCGGGATCGACCCGAAAGGCTGCGTCTGCCTCGATATCGGCGCCTCCACCGGCGGCTTCACGGAAGTCCTGCTGATGCACGGCGCCAGGCATGT
>DASRWK010000042.1:0-2043 GCA_035776715.1 Microvirga sp. | reverse complement strand
TTGGCGAAGGGCGCGGATGTCGTCTGCGAAGAAGCGGTGGAGGGGCATGCGGCGGACGCGTTTTGAGGGAATCGCTCCCGCGATGCTGGGCGACAAGGGTAAACCGGGCCTTAACGCCCCGGTCTTTTGGAGGATCCGGATCCCGCCGCCCGGGTTGATCCCGAGGCCCAGGCAGCCAATATGTGGTTCAACCTCTTTCAACCCTGCATCAGCAATGTCCCAGAGAGCTTCTTCCGTGCATCAGACATCCTCAACCGGCGCCGCTCAGGCCGGTCTCGGCACACTCCCGGAATGGAACCTGTCCCATCTCTATCCGGGGATGGACAGCGAGGCGTTCAGGGGCGATCTCGCCAGGGCCGAGGAGGAGTGCAAGGCCTTCGCGGCGGCATATCGCGGCAAGCTCGATGCAATGGCGCGGAGCGAGAACGCTCCCCAGGCTCTGACCGACGTGATCCGGCGCTACGAGGCCCTGGAGGATCTTCTCGGGCGCATCATGTCCTATGCGGGCCTCGTCTATTCCGGGGATACCACCGATCCGGTCCGCGCGAAGTTCTACGGCGACACCCAGGAGCGTCTCACCGCCGCGTCCACCGAGCTTCTGTTCTTCGCCCTCGAACTCAACCGCATCGACGACGAGGTGCTGGACATGGCGGTCGCTCAGGCGCCGCTCTCGCACTTCAAGCCCTGGATCGAGGATCTGCGCAGGGACAAGCCCTATCAGCTCGACGACAAGATCGAGCAGCTCTTCCACGAGAAATCCGTGACCGGGCGCGCCGCCTGGAACCGGCTGTTCGACGAGACCATCGCGTCCTTGCGCTTCACGGTGCGCGGCGAGGAGCTGCCCATCGAGCCGACGCTCAACAAGCTGCAGGATCCGGACGAGAGCGTGCGCAAGGATGCCTCCGACGCGCTCGCCAGGACCTTCAAGGCGCATCTGCGCACCTTCACCCTGATCACGAACACGCTCGCCAAGGACAAGGAAATCTCGGATCGTTGGCGCGGCTTCCAGGACGTGGCGGATTCGCGCCACCTCGCCAACCGCGTCGAGCGCGAGGTGGTGGACGCGCTGGTGGCGGCCGTGCGCGAGGCCTATCCGCGCCTCTCGCATCGCTACTACGCCCTCAAGGCGCGGTGGTTCGGCAAGGACATGCTCGACCATTGGGACCGCAACGCGCCGCTGCCGAAGGTGGAGCAGCGCACCATTCCGTGGGACGAGGCGCGCGAAACGGTGCTCTCCGCCTATTCCGCCTTCTCGCCGCGCATGGCCGACATTGCGCGCCGCTTCTTCGACGAGGACTGGATCGATGCGCCGACGCGCCCGGGCAAGGCCCCCGGCGCCTTCGCGCATCCGACCGTTCCGTCGGCCCATCCCTACGTGCTGCTCAACTACCAGGGCAAGCCGCGCGATGTGATGACGCTCGCGCATGAGCTCGGTCACGGCGTACATCAGGTCCTCGCCGCGCCCAACGGTGCGCTCATGGCGCCGACGCCGCTGACGCTGGCGGAAACGGCGAGCGTGTTCGGCGAGATGCTCACCTTCCGGCGCCTGCTCGACCAGACTACCAATCCGGTGCAGCGCAAGGCCATGCTGGCCGCCAAGGTCGAGGACATGATCAACACCGTGGTGCGCCAGATCGCGTTCTATTCCTTCGAGTGCAAGGTGCACGTGGAGCGCCGCAACGGCGAGCTGACCTCGGAGAAGCTCTGCGAACTCTGGATGTCCGTGCAGGATGAATCGCTCGGGCCCGCGATCCGCCTCGGTCCCGGCTACGAAACCTTCTGGACCTACATTCCCCATTTCATCCACTCGCCGTTCTACGTCTACGCCTATGCGTTCGGCGACTGCCTCGTGAACTCGCTCTACGGCATTTACGAGCGTTCCGACGAAGGCTTCGTGGACCGCTATTTCGCGCTTCTCTCGGCGGGCGGCTCCAAGCCCTACACGGAGCTTCTCGCTCCGTTCGGGCTCGATGCGCGCGATCCGTCCTTCTGGCAGATCGGCCTCTCCATGATCGAGCGGCTGATCGGCGAGCTGGAGGCCAT
>DASRWK010000041.1:0-4529 GCA_035776715.1 Microvirga sp. | reverse complement strand
CATGCCGCCAGATGAGCCCTTCCTTCTCCAGAATGCCGAGCGCGGCGCGCAGGGTCTCGCGGCTGCAGCCGATCCTGGGCGCTAGGACCCGCTCCGGCTCCAGCCGGTCCTGCGGACCATACGCCCGCTGGCGCAGGTGGGCGCGGAGACGGCGCGTGGCCTTGTCCGTCGTCAGGCGTGCCCGGGGCATGAGTTCCAGACCAATTTTCAGACCAATGAGTAGTTGGCCTATGTAGCAGGTCCGGGCCGGACGCGAAAGTCGCGGAAGCATCGGGCGGAACGGGCGAGGACCATGCGCCCGCGTTCCGCCGGGACGATGCCGAGGAAGGAAAAACGGCTCAGGAGAGCGGAGGAGAACGTTCGATGCGAACCACGATTGCCGACCGATTTTTCGGCGATGAACCTACCCCTGACCCGGCAGTCCGTTTGGGCCGCCTCATCGGCACCGCCATCGGGCTTCCGATTTATCCGATATTCGTCTGGATCGTCCTCGACGGCCTCGTTCGGAGCCTGTGAGCCATGACAGGGCTGGCCGGCGCGCTGCCGCGGGTCGGTCCGACACTTCAACGCGAGCCGACAATGCGCAAGATCGACCCGTTTCTCCTTCTGATCATGGCGGCCGTCGCCGTCGCCAGCATCATCCCGGCCCAGGGTGCGAGCGCCGAGGCTCTCGACACGTTCGGGATTCTCGGCATCGCGCTTCTGTTTTTCGTCCACGGTGCGGCTCTGCCGCGGGAGGTGGTGATCGAGGGGCTCGTCCAATGGCGGCTGCACCTCTTCATCTTCGCCATCACCTTCGTGGTGTTCCCCTTGGCCGTGATGCCGTTCGGTGTCCTGCCACCGGCGTGGATGCCGGCAGACCTGCTCTTGGGCTTCCTTTATCTTGCGGCGTTGCCGTCGGCGGTGTCGTCCTCCATCGCGTTCACCGCCATGGCGAAGGGCAACGTGCCAGCGGCGATCTGCAGCTCGGCGGCGTCCAACATCTTCGGTCTGCTGCTGACGCCAGTGCTGCTGTCGCTGCTCACCCGGACTTCCATCGAGGGCGGCTTCGACCTCGCCGGGGCCCTGGGCGACGTGGTTCTCCAGCTCCTGGTCCCGTTCGCGGCCGGTCAGGCGGCCCGCCCATGGCTGGCCAGTGTCATGACCCGGCACGAGCGCCGGATCGGCCAACTCGATCAGGCCATCATCCTGCTGATCGTCTACACGGCTTTCTCGCAGTCGGTGGTCGATGGATTGTGGTCTCGGCTCCCGCCGGCCAGCGTGGCCCTGACGGCGGTGCTGTGCCTGGTGCTGCTGGTGGTCGTGCTGGCGGTCACGGCCTTCGTCGCCCGACGTTTCGGATTCTCCCGGGGGGACGAGATCGCCGCTGTGTTCTGCGGCTCGAAGAAGAGCCTGGCGTCTGGCCTTCCGCTGGCCAAGGTGCTGTTCGCGGCCGCTCCCGGGTTCGGCATGATCGTGCTGCCGATCATGTTCTACAACCAGATTCAGATCCTCGTCGGGGCGGTGCTCGCCCGACGCTATGCCCAAAACGCAGCGGTTTCGGCGGTTCCGGGATGAGGGGGGCCGGTCCGGGCGGCTCCGAACCCGCTCCATCCGCCGTGTCACTCCTGCTTCCGGAGGCCTCCCGGTGAGGGTTGGGGCGCTGGAACGTCGATATCCGCAGATCGACCTGCTGTTCCGATCCTGCGACCGCTGGTGGTCAGTGATATCCCTTAGGGAGAGATCGGGGTTTCCCGCTCTCCCCTGATGGCATACCCGCATCGAGAGAATGGGGACTGCGCCTACCGGTTGGGTCCGTCGGCGTGCACGTCTCCTGATGTCACCCAGGGTGAGGCCATGACGAATACATTGAGCGACACGACGATTCATCTCGTGAAGGCGACCGTGCCCGCGCTCCAGGAGCATGGGCTGGCAATCACCAGGCGCATGTACGAGCGCATGTTCCGGAACGAGGCGATCCGCGACCTCTTCAACCAGTCCCACCATGGCGAGACCGGCTCCCAGCCCAAGGCGCTTGCTATGGCCGTGCTGGCTTACGCCCAGAACATCGACAATCTCGGCGCCCTCGCACCGGCCGTCGAACGGATCGCCCAGAAGCACGTGGGCTTGAACATCCTTCCCGAGCATTACCCCCATGTGGCGGAAGCCCTGCTCGGGGCCATCAAGGACGTGCTCGGCGATGTGGCGACGGATGAGATCTTAGCGGCCTGGGGCGAGGCCTATTGGTTCCTGGCCCATGTGCTCATCGGACGAGAGACGGCGATCTACGGCAGCTTGGCCTCCGCACCCGGTGGCTGGACTGGATGGCGCTCCTTCCGCATCGAGAGCAAACGGAAGGAGAGCGAGATCGTCACCTCCTTCATGCTTCGGCCGGAAGATGGTGGGCCCGTGCTGCGGCATCAGCCCGGCCAGTACCTGACCTTCTGGATCGACATTCCGGGCCAGCATCCGCTCAAGCGCAACTACAGCATCTCCAGCGCGCCGAACGGCGAGACCTACCGAATCACGGTGAAGCGGGAGCCGCAGGGCGTCGCGTCCACTTGGCTGCACGACAACGCCGAAGTCGGGACCGTTCTCAAGGTCGCGCCGCCCGCGGGCGAGTTCTTCCTCAACGAGGAATCGCCCCGGCCGGTGGTGCTCCTAAGCGGCGGCGTCGGGCTCACCCCGATGATGAGCATGCTCGAGACCATCGCGGCCCGGTATCCCAGCAAGGTCGCCCATTACGTGCACGGCACGCTGAACGGGTCGACCCATGCTATGAGGGATCGCGTCCGGTCCCTGGCCGAGGCCCACCCCAACATCCGGGCCACGACCTTCTACGTCGAGCCGCAGCCCGAGGATCGGTTCGGCGAGGATTATGACCACCAGGGGCTGATCTCGGTGGACTGGCTGCGGGCCAACACCCCACTGGAGGAGGCTGGCTATTACTTGTGCGGCCCACGGCCGTTCCTGCGGGCGTTCGTGGGCGGGCTGGCCCTGGCAGGGGTCCGGTCTAGCCGCATCCACTACGAGTTCTTCGGGCCAGCCGACGAGATTCTCACGGCCGCCTGACGGAGGCTCGGACGGGGCGTTCTCGGACGACAGGAGACGGCCGGACCTGCCGCCGACCTTACCGGTCGGCAGGCGGGGTCTCTGCCCTGCCCATCGTGTAGAACTCGTCGTTGGGGCGCATGCTCGTGACGTTCGCCATGCGGTTCGACATGCCGAAGAAGGCCGCGATCGCGGCAATGTCCCAGGCGTCCTCCTCGCCGAACCCGTGGGCGCTCAGGCGGGCGAAGTCCGCATCGTCCACCGCATAGGCCTCGAAGGCGACCTTCATGGCGAAGTCGAGCATCGCCTTCTGCCGTTCCGTGATGTCGGCCTTGCGGTAGTTGATGGCGATCTGATCGGCGATGAGCGGGTTCTTCGCCCTGATGCGCAGGATCGCCCCGTGCGCCACCACGCAGTACTGGCACTGATTCGCGTTGCTCGTCGCAACCACGATCATCTCACGTTCCGCTTTGGTGAGATTTCCCGGCTTGTCCATCAGCGCGTCGTGATAGGTGAAGAAGGCGCGGAACTCGTCGGGGCGACGGGCCAGGACAAGAAAGACGTTCGGCACGAACCCCGACTTCTCCTGGACGGCGAGGATGCGCGTCCGAATGTCGTCCGGCAGATCGGCGATCTCCGGTGTAGGGAAACGGCTGATCGGCGCCTTGCTCATGGGGCTTCCTTCCTGTTTGAATGCTGCGGCATGGAAACGGCCGCACTGTTGGTTGAACGTCAGCTTATTCAGCTTGGCTCCAACGGACAACGCGCTTAAATGTGAGGCAGGAGAGAGGATCCATGAGCGCGCAGATTGCTTCCGATGAGCCCATCCTGATCCGCGAAGAGCGGGAGGGAGTCGCGACCCTGACGCTGAACCGGCCCAGCCAGTACAATGCGCTGTCCGAGGAGATGCTGGAGGCGTTGCAGCAGAACCTGGACGAATTGGCCGCCGACGAGAGCATTCGCTGCGTGGTGATCGCGGCCGCGGGCAAGGCGTTCTGCGCGGGCCACGACCTCAAGCAGATGCGTTCCAACCCGCGCCAGGAATATTACGAGGATCTGTTCCAGCGGTGCGGGCGCGTCATGCAGAGCATCGTGAACCTTCCGGTTCCGGTGATCGCCCGCGTGCAGGGCATGGCGACGGCGGCAGGATGCCAGCTCGTCGCCTCCTGCGATCTCGCCGTGGCTGCCGAGAGCGCGACATTCGCCGTCTCCGGCATCAACGTGGGCCTCTTCTGCTCTACGCCGGCGGTCGCGCTCTCCCGCAACGTCGCGCCCAAGCAGGCTTTCGAGATGCTGGTGACGGGGCGCTTCATCTCGGCCGCCGAGGCGCTCTCCAATGGCCTGATCAATCGTGTCGCGCCGGATGCGGAACTCGATGCGGCCGTTGCCTCTCTCACGTCCGACATCTGCTCCAAGAGCCCTGTCGCGATCCGCACCGGAAAGGCCATGTTCGGCCGCCAGCGCAGCATGGGTCTGGAAGAGGCCTATGCCTATGCAGG
>DASRWK010000040.1:0-4720 GCA_035776715.1 Microvirga sp. | reverse complement strand
ACGTTCTCGCCCGCAAGGGCGCGGGCGAGCCGGAAGGCCGCATCGTCCTCGGCGACGTCCCCGGGTTCGAACCGCGCGGCGATGATCGTTTCGACCCCGGCCTGCCTCAGCCGCATCGCGATGTCGGGCGAGACGAGGGTTCCCTTCCTCACCACCATGTCGCCCGCCCGCACGCTGTGGGCAGCGAGAGCGCCGATGGCCTCCTCGACCGGAACCGGGCCGAACCTCACGCCGAACGCCTCCATTCCTTGCGCAGGGTCGCGACGATCTCGGCCAGAATCGAGACCGCGATCTCGGCCGGCGAAACGGCCCCGATATCGAGGCCGATCGGGGCATGGATGCGGGCGATGTCAGCCTCCGTGAAGCCGGATTCCGTCAGCCGCCGGACGCGGCGCTCATGGGTTTTGCGCGAGCCGAGCGCGCCGACATAGAAGCATTCCGACCGGAGCGCCGCGGCGAGCGCGGGATCGTCGATCTTCGGATCGTGGGTGAGCGCCACGACGGCCGTATAGCGGTCGAGCCTCATGTCCGGCAGGACGGCGTCGGGCCATTCGGCCAGGACCGGCACGTCCGGGAAGCGCTCGGGGGTGGCGAAGGCCGTGCGCGGATCGATGACGGTGACGTCGAAATCCACGGCCCTGGCCATGGGCGCCAGTGCCTGGCTGATATGCACGGCGCCGATCACGGTCATTCTCACCGGCGGGGCCTGCACGGTCAGGAAGAGCTGGCGGCCGTCGCGCTCGACGAGACCGCTCCGGCCCTGGCGAAGCCTTTCCCGCAGCTCCTCGGCCAGCGGGTCGCTCGGGACCTCCGCCTCCCGGACGAGACGCTGCTCGCCCGAAGCGATGTCGGTCACGAGGACCGCGGCCCGCCGGGCGGCGCGCTCCGCGTTGAGATCGGACAGGAGACTGAGCCGCATGCCGTTCCCTCACCTCTCCGGACGAGCGGCAGCGTATGGACGCGGCGAAAAGAGATCGGCCATCCTAATCCACCCGCTCCACATAGACCTTGATCCGCCCTCCGCACGACAGGCCGACCTGCCAGGCCGTCTCGTCGGCGACCCCGAACTCGAGCATGCGCGGTTTTCCGTCGGCGATGACGTCCAGCGCCTCGGTGATGACCGCGCCTTCGACGCAGCCGCCGGACACGGAGCCGAGAAAGTTGGTGTCCCCGTCGATGACCAGATGACTGCCGACGGGCCGGGGCGCCGATCCCCAGGTCTCGACGACGGTGGCGACCGCGACGCCTCGGCCTTCGCGCCTCCAGGCTTCCGCCGTCTTCAGGATTTCGGTGTCGGTGGAGAGCATGGATTCCCCCGGCGAAGAAGCGGCCTGCGGGCGCGCCTTTGCCGATACTGCCATCACCTTCCCTCGAACCGCAACCCGCATGCGCGGGCCCATATCATGGGCGGCGGGCGGAACATTGACAGGCGCGGCGTTGGGGCGTCTGATCGGTCCCGAACAAGCACCACCGTCGGATGGCTCACGGACAGGATGCTGAACGACATCTACAGCCGGCGCGTCTTGGAACTCGCGGCCGACATCCCGCTTCTGGGGACCCTTCCGGATGCGGATGCCAGCGCGAAGGCGCATTCGAAACTGTGCGGATCGACGGTCACGGTCCACCTGAAGCTCGACCGGAACGTCGTCAGCGCCTTCGCTCACGAGGTGAAGGCCTGCGCCCTGGGCCAGGCTTCCTCGTCGATCATGGGACGCCATGTGATCGGCTCCACGGTCGAGGAACTCCGGGCCGTCCGCGAGGAGATGCGCCGGATGCTGAAGGAGGGCGGGTCTCCTCCTTCGGGCCGATGGGCGGACCTCGCGCTGCTTGAACCGGCGCGGGATCTGAAGGCCCGCCATGCATCCATCCTCCTCACCTTCGATGCCGTCGCCGATGCGCTCGCCAAGGCCGAAGCCGCCGGGAAGAGCCGCGCCCCCGAAGATCCCTGATCCGACGGCCTTCCGCGCCCGGCGTGCGTCGCGGCGACGCTTGGCAGGTGACGCGCCGCCTGATTTGCCCATACTCTGCTGTTGGGAAAGCTGACAGGAGGAGACATCAGCATGGCGATGACGATGCAGGGTGAGGTCACACTTCCGGCCGACCGGGCGACGGTGTGGGCGGCCCTCAACGATCCGGAGGTTCTGAAGGCCTCCATTCCCGGCTGCCAGGAACTGGACAAGATCAGCGACACGGAGTTCCAGGCAACGGCCAAGGTCTCGGTCGGGCCCGTGAAGGCGACGTTCAAAGGCGGCGTCACCCTCTCCGATCTCGACCCGCCCAACGGCTACACCATCGGCGGCGAAGGACAGGGCGGCGTCGCCGGCTGGGCCAAGGGCGGCGCGAAGGTGCGCCTCGAAGACGTCGAGGGAGGGACCAGGCTGGTCTATGACGTCGAGGCCAATGTGGGCGGCAAGATCGCCCAGCTCGGCGGGCGTCTGATCAACGGCGTCGCCAAGAAATATGCCGACGAGTTCTTCGCCAACTTCGCCAAGATTCTCTCACCCGCGGAATCTCCCGCGTGACCCTCGCCTGAGTCTTTCGGCCCGATTTCGCGATACTTGACCGCTCAGACGGGGCGGTTCACACTCGATTTCGACGGACCGCATCCGTGCGGACGTCCAACAAAAACACCTGCCGGTGCCTGAGACCACCTGAAGGTTGGCCGGGCTCCCGGCGCCTGAGGAGGATATCACGCATGACCACCGTCTCCCTGACGGTGAACGGTCAATCCGTCACCGCAGACGTCGATCCCCGCACCCTGCTCGTCCAGTTCCTGCGCGAAAACTTGAGGCTTACCGGGACGCATGTGGGCTGCGACACCAGCCAGTGCGGCGCCTGCGTCGTTCACCTGAACGGACAGGCCGTGAAGGCCTGCACGATCCTCGCCGTCCAGGCGGATGCGAGCGTCGTCACCACCATCGAGGGCATCGCTCAAGGCGGCGAGCTGCACCCGATGCAGGCGGCCTTCCGCGAGCATCACGGCCTTCAATGCGGCTATTGCACGCCGGGCATG
The DNA here is from genome assembly GCA_035776715.1 of Microvirga sp. Lineage (GTDB taxonomy): Bacteria > Pseudomonadota > Alphaproteobacteria > Rhizobiales > Beijerinckiaceae > Microvirga. Next base: position 1,707 of record DASRWK010000040.1, on the reverse strand, counting down.
ATCATGTCGGCGATCGACATCGTGAACCGCAAGGGGAACGCTCTCGACGAGCAGACCATCCGGGCCGAACTCGAAGGCAATCTGTGCCGCTGCACGGGCTATCACAACATCGTCAAGGCGGTCGCCGCCGGAGCCCAGGCCATGGCGCAGGCGCCTCTGCAGCAGGCGGCCGAGTAAGGCAGACCCGACACGCTCGTCCGGGCACGACGCCCTTTCGAACGGGTGCGATGTGCAGGCGAGCCTCCGGGCGGGCGCCTTCCGAGGCCCTCTTCGAGGTGCCGCTTCGCTCCCGCCCGGTAGAGGGCCAACCAAGACAAGGGAGGATTTCATGACCGCAACAGGGATCGGCGCTCCCGTACGCCGGAAAGAGGATCAGCGTTTCGTCACCGGCCAGGGACGCTACGTGGACGACTTCAACAGACCTGGCCAGACTTATGCGTATTTTCTCCGCTCGCCGCATGCTCATGCGAGGATCCGCTCCATCGACACCGGCCCGGCCAAGATCATGCCGGGCGTCGTGGCCGTCCTCACGGGCGACGATCTCGCGGCCGACAAGATCGGAGGGCTCATCTGCGGCTGGATGATCCATTCCAAGGACGGCTCCCCGATGAAGGCGGGACCGCACCCGGCGCTGGCTCAGGGCAAGGTGCGCTACGTGGGCGACCACGTGGCGGTGGTGATCGCCGAAACCCTCGCCGAGGCCAAGGACGCCGCGGAGGCCATCGTGGTCGATTACGAGGTTCTCCCGGCCATCGTCGACACGGCCGAGGCCGCGAAGGCATCGGTCCAGGTGCACGAGGTCTCGCCCGACAACACCGTGTTCAACTGGCATCTCGGCAACAGGGAGGAGACGGAAGCGGCCTTCGCGCGGGCCAAGCACGTGACGACGATCGATCTCGTCAACAACCGGCTGGTCCCCAACCCCATCGAACCCCGGGCGGCTCTCGGCGAGTACGATCCCGGCACCGACACCTACACCCTCTACACGACGAGCCAGAACCCCCACGTGGCCCGCCTCGTGCTGTCGGCCTTCATCGGAGTTGCGCCCGAGCACAAGCTACGCGTCATCGCCCCCGATGTCGGCGGCGGCTTTGGTTCGAAGATCTTCATCTATGCCGAGGAGACGGTTTGCGTCTGGGCGGCGAAGAAGGTCAAGCGCCCGGTGAAGTGGACGTCCGACCGCACGGAGGCGTTCCTGGCCGATGCCCATGGCCGCGACCACGTCACCCATGCGGAGATGGCGACCGACGAGAACGGCAGGATCATCGGCCTGCGAGTCCACACCGTCGCCAATCTCGGCGCGTATCTCTCCACCTTCTCCTCCTCCGTGCCGACCTATCTCTATGCCCCCCTCCTGTCGGGCCAGTACGACATCCCGGCGATCTATTGCGAGGTGGACGCTGTCTACACCAACACCGCCCCCGTCGACGCCTATCGCGGCGCGGGACGGCCCGAGGCCACCTTCGTGGTCGAGCGGCTCGTGGAGAAGACCGCCCGCGAACTCGGCCAGGATCCGGCGGAGTTCCGCCGCAGGAACTACATCACGCAGTTCCCGCACCAGACGCCGGTCATCATGACCTACGACACGGGCGACTACGCCGCCTCGCTCGACAAGGCGCTGGAACTCGCCGATTACAGGAACTTCCAGCAGCGCAAGCAGGACAGCGCGCGCCGCGGCAAGCTCAGAGGCATCGGCTTCTCGAGCTA
>DASRWK010000039.1:0-11564 GCA_035776715.1 Microvirga sp. | reverse complement strand
GGCTTGAACCGCTGTCGGCCTTATTCATTGCTGCATTGAGCAAAACAAACCGCCACGGCAGCCCTAACAGCCGGGCGGTTCGATGAAGGGCGGCTTATGACAGAAGCTGCCCTGAAAAGCAATGGCCGCCGGAGCCCGGCGGCCATGAATTTCGTCTGACGCCAGAATCCTTTAGCGGGGCGCCAGCACCATGACCACCTGACGACCTTCGAAGTTCGGCTCCTGCTCGACCTTGGCGAGATCGCCCACATCGGCCTTCACGCGCTCGAGGACTTTCAGGCCCAGATCCTGGTGCGCCATCTCGCGACCGCGGAAGCGCAGGGTGATCTTCACCTTGTTGCCCTCCTCGAAGAAGCCCTTCATGGCCTTCATCTTGACGTCGTAATCGTGGTCGTCGATGCCCGGGCGCAGCTTGATCTCCTTGACCTCGACGGTCTTCTGCTTCTTGCGCGCCTCGGCGGCCTTCTTCTGTTCCAGGAAGCGGAATTTGCCGTAGTCGAGGATCTTGCAGACCGGGGGAGACGCGTTCGGCGAGATTTCCACCAGGTCGAGGCCGGCATCCTCCGCGATGCGCAATGCATCGAAGAAGGGCATCACGCCCCGATTCTGCCCGGCATCGTCGATCAGCTGAACTTCACGAACTCCGCGAATATCTCGGTTGGCGCGCGGGCCTTCTTTCTGCGGCACCGGCAAGGGTCTCATTGGACGGCGAATGGCTCATATCTCCTGTTTGAGGGCTCAGTCGAGGGAGGAGACTTGCTCGAAAGCCTCCGCAGCATGCTCAACATTGCCGAGAATAATCTGACATTTCGCGCAAAACGGCGGGAAGTCAACTTGTTCTGTGGGCTGACCAGCTATCCAGAAGGGCGGAATACACATTCAGCGTGCTCGAAACCATCCGTTCAAGGGAAAAGTGACGCTCCACATGCCCCCTCGCCCGGCCGCCCAAAGCGATTCTGGCGCTGGCGCCCAGGTCCAGGGCGGCCCCCACCGCCTCCGCGAGCGCGTCGGCATCGCCTGCCGGGACCCGCCAGCCCGTGCGTTCCTGCGGCGGCACTGTAGGCGGCGCGAGCACCGTCTCCGGCACGGCCCCCAGGTCCGAGACCACCACGGGCGTGCCCATGGCCTGCGCCTCCACCGCAGAGCGGCCGAAGGCCTCGGGCTCCGTCGAGGGCACCGTCACCACCGCCGCCGCCAGAAAGGCCGCCGGCATATCGGCGCAATGGCCGACCCGGCGCACGATCCTCTTGAGCTTCCTGGTCTCGATGAGGCTCTCCAGCTCCTTCACATAGGAATCCCGCCCCTGCGGGTCGCCAGCCAGAATATAGACGACATCCTTCACACCTGCGTCGCGCAGCTTGGCGGCGGCCTCGATCAGGACCTTCTGCCCCTTCCAGCCCGTCAGCCGGGCGGCGAGCAGCACCACCCGCTCGTGAGGCGCCACATCCCAGGCCTTCCTCAGGGCCTCGATCCGCTCCGGCGCCACAGCGGAAGGCGAGAACTTCAGGAAATCCGTCCCTCGGTAGATCACTCCGATCCGGTCCGCGGCCTGGGGATAGTGCGAACGGATCAGGTTGCCCGTGTATTGCGAGTTCGCGATGACCACGTCGCCCCGGGCCATGACCGAGTTGTAGAGCACCTTCACGGAGGAGCGGCCGGAGTAGCTGCCGTGATAGGTGGTCACGAAGGGGATGTTCAGGCTGCGCGCGGCCCCTAAAGCCACCCAGGCCGGCGCCCGGGAGCGGGCATGGACCAGGGACACGCCCTCCCTGTGGCAGATCCTGGCGAGCCTGCGCACGTTGAGCAGCATGGAGAGGGGGTTTTTCGTCGCCGCCGGGAAGGGAATCCAGATGCCGCCCTTGGCCTGGAGCTCGCCCACGAGCCGGCCGCCCTCGGTCGCCACCAGCGCCCGTGCGCCCGCATGGACCAGGCCCTCGGCGATGTCCACGGTGGTGCGCTCCGCCCCGCCGGCCTCGAGCTCCGGAATGATCTGCAGGATGGTCCGGCCCGCGAGGGGATGAATGCTGGATGACGGGAATGATGCTCCTCCGCCGGGTCGCGCTGAAAAACTCACCGATGTAAGAGCCTTCTCGAAGTGGTTGACAGAATCGCTTCAAACCCTTGCTTCAAAGCAGTTGAGGACAGGTTAACCATGCAGCATAGCGTCACAGTCGGGTCTGGCGACGAGGAGCGCCGGATCGCCGTGCTCCATCGCGAGGGCAAGGGACCACCGGTGGTCTGGATCGGCGGCTTCAAGTCCGACATGCGAGCCACGAAGGCGAGCGCCATCGATACCTGGGCCGAAAGGCAGGGACGCGCTTTCCTGCGCTTCGACTACAGCGGCCACGGCGAATCGGGCGGCGACTTCGAGAAGGGCACCATTTCCCATTGGCTGGAGGAAGCGCTAGCCGTCATGGAGCGGTTCCTCAAGGAGCACCCCATTCTCGTGGGCTCCTCCATGGGCGGCTGGATCTCCCTTCTCGCCACGCGTCGTCTCATGGACAGGCGCCCTGCCCTCACACCCGCCGGTATCGTGCTCATCGCTCCCGCCATCGACATGACGGAAGCGCTGATGTGGAACCGATTTCCGGAGGACATCAGGCGAACCGTCGCGGAGACGGGCGTCTACTATCGCCCGTCCGCCTATTCGGAGGATCCCTATCCCATCACGAGAAAGCTGATCGAGGACGGACGCCGCCACCTGCTCCTCGGCAAGCCGATCCAGTCCGGCTGCCCCGTGCATATTCTGCAAGGCATGGAGGACCCTGACGTGCCATGGGGCCATGCGCTGGAACTGGTGGAACATCTTCCTGGAGCCAGCGTCTCGCTCACGCTCATCAAGGACGGAGACCACCGCCTCTCGCGGGACGAGGATCTGGAACGCCTGATCGGAGCGATCGAGGCGATTGCCTGAAGGCTCGAGGTCAGGCGGGCCGATCCATCCGGCCCGCGCTCTTCAACGATGGGTTAGTGCAAGCTTACCGTGGTGAGGTCATGGGCCCAGGCATTGGCGACTGCCGCATCGCGGCTGTCGGTCAACACGATGGGCTCGCCGCTGGCGGACAGAAGCGCGAAAAGCTTCATGCCGGGCTGCAGCTTCGGAGCCTGCGGGAAGAGCCGCGCCACATCGTCGGAGCGCAGCGGTTTCACATAGGCCATCTCGCCGAGGCCGAGGGTCGCCAGTTCAGCCACATCCAAGGGCCGACCGGCTGGATTGTAGGTGTTGTGGTTCATGGCCATCTCCTTGATGCGGCCGCTGCCGTCACGTCTTGTCCGAGGCGCTGATGTTGATCTTGCGGACGATCCGCTCCGGTTCGGGCCGGACCAGATCGATCGACAACAGGCCATTGGACAGATCCGCGCCCAGAACCTCCATGCCGTCGACAAGAAGGAAGGTGCGCTGGAACTGACGGGCGGCGATGCCGCGATGAAGGAAGTGCCTGGTCTTGTCGTCGGACTGACGTCCCCGGATGACAAGTTGATTCTCTTCCAGGGTCACCTCGAGCTGATCCTGGGTGAATCCAGCGACAGCCAGGGTGATGCGCAGACGCTCGGGAGCGTGCTCGGTACGAGGCAAACGCTCGATGTTGTAGGGAGGATAACCGTCTCCGGCTGCTTTCGCGACTCGGTCGAGCGCCTGCTCGATCTCGTCGAAGCCTAATAGAAACGGGTGCCCAAACGGCGACTGACGCGACATGTTCGAAGCCCAAGGTTTAAGAGGCACTTCGGTTGATTGTGAGCCCGCTCATGCGGCACTCACGCAGCCCTCGTCGGGCCGCTTCGGGCAATATGGATATGGCTCCCGAGCGGATCAAGACCTCTGCCACGCCTTCCGGGAAGAGAGCACGGGAAGGGTAAACGAGCCTCCTACCTCTCAAGATGAGCCGCCTGGCAAACTGGTCTGGCGTATGATCGAGCCATCGCCTCACAGGAGCAATGACATGGCCGAGAAACTGCAGCCCCGCTGGGCCAGCGGCGATCTCTATGAACCCTATGTCGGACGCTGGAGCCGCCTGGTGGCCCGGGAATTCCTCGCCTGGCTGGCTGCGCCGCCCGGCCTCGACTGGCTCGATGTGGGCTGCGGCACGGGCGCCCTGGCGGAAGCGATCTCCGAACGATGCGCGCCCAAGCGCCTCGTCGGCATCGACGCCTCCGAAGGGTTTCTCGACTTCGCCCGTCACCGCCTCGGAAGCGACGCCGCCGAACTGCGGCAGGCCGACGCCCAGAGCCTGCCCTTTGCCGCCTCGGAATTCGACCGGATCGCCTCCGGCCTCATGCTGAACTTCGTCGCCGACAAGGAACGCGCGGCCGCGGAGATGGCTCGCGTGGCCCGATCGGGCGGCGAAGTGGCACTTTATGTCTGGGACTACACGGGCGGGATGGAGCTGATGCGCCGGTTCTGGGATGCGGCGGCGGACCTTGACCCGCATGCGCGGGAGCTCCAGGACACGTGGCACGCGGCCTTCTGTCAGCCGGAGCCGCTTTACCGCATCCTGGAGAAGGTGGGCCTCACCCGGATCGAAGTCCGCGCCATCGATGTGCCCACCGTTTTCCGCGACTTCGACGATTACTGGAAACCATTCCTGGGAGGGCAGTCGCCCGCGCCCGCCTATTGCATGGCCTTGAGCGAGGAGGACCGCATCACCCTCCGCGAAAGGTTGCGTGAGACGCTGCCCACGCAGCCGGACGGCAGCATCCATCTGACGGCCCGTGCTTGGGCCGTCAGGGGCTGCAAACGCTAGCCTTCCTCAGACTTGGCCGCGCCACCAGGCGACCTGCTCCGCCACCCGGACTGGCGAGGTGCCGCCGAAGCTCGTGCGGGACCGCACGGAATTGTCGACCCCCAGCACCTCGTAGATGCCCTCGTGGATGCGCGGCTCGACGGTCTGCATGACCTCCAGCGGCAGCTCCTCGAGGCTGCAGCCGCGGCTCTCGGCCTCGGAGACGATCCGGCCCGTCACATGGTGGGCATCGCGGAACGGGATGTTGAGGCTGCGCACGAGCCAATCGGCGAGGTCCGTCGCTGTGGAAAACCCGGCTCCCGCCACCGCCGCCATGCGCTCCGGCACGGGCTCGAGATCCTGGATCATACCTGTGGTGGCTGCGAGCACGATCTCGAGGGTGTCGGCCGCGTCGAAGAGCGGCTCCTTGTCCTCCTGCGTATCCTTCGCATAGGCGAGCGGCAGGCCTTTCATGACGGTGAGCAGCGAAACCAGGGAGCCGATCACGCGGCCGGTCTTGCCGCGCACGAGCTCCGCCGCGTCGGGATTGCGCTTCTGCGGCATCATGCTGGAGCCGGTGGTCCAGCGGTCGGGGAGCTTCACGAAACCGAAGGGAGCGGACATCCAGATGATGATCTCTTCCGCCAGACGCGAAAGGTGCATGGCGCAGATCGAGGCAGCGGCCATGAATTCGAGCAGGCTGTCGCGGTCGGACACCGTATCGAGGGAATTGCGGGTGGGCCCGTCGAATCCCAGGGCCTGCGCGGTCATGTGCCGGTCGATCGGGAAGGACGTGCCGGCCAGCGCCCCCGCGCCGAGCGGGCATTCGTTCAGACGCTTGCGGGAATCGCGGAACCGGCTGCGGTCGCGGCCGAACATCTCCACATAGGCCATGAGATGGTGCCCGAAGGTCACTGGCTGGGCGCTCTGCAGATGGGTGAAGCCCGGCATCACGGTGGCCACATGGGCCTCCGCCTTGTCGAGCAGCGCCTCGATCAGGCCGGTGAGCTGCTGATCGGCCCGGTCATGGGCCTCGCGCACCCAGAGGCGCGTGTCGGTGGCCACCTGATCGTTGCGGCTGCGGGCCGTGTGGAGGCGCGCCGCCGGATCTCCGACGATCTCGCGCAGGCGGCTCTCGACATTCATGTGAATGTCTTCGAGCGCCGTGGAGAAGGTGAATCCACCGGATTCGATCTCGCTTAGAACCTGCCGCAACCCCTGATGGATCGCGTCCCGGTCGCTCTCCGCGATGATCCCCTGCTTCGCCAGCATGGCACTGTGAGCGATCGACCCCTGGATGTCTTGGGCGTAGAGGCGCCTGTCGAAATCGATGGACGCGTTGATCGCCTCCATGAGGACGCTCGGAGAGGACGAGAACCGCCCGCCCCACATGGTATTGGCACCAGACTTCTTGGCTTCTTCAGACACTGTGTTTCACCCGGGATTCACGTTCGTTAAGCCTTTGCCACAGGTCGCCGCCCGAGGCAAAGCCGCAACAGGGCTGCGCCTGCATTAAGCACATTGCGCAATGTTTGCCAGTTTGAAACCAGTCCCTGGACTCGACAGCGCCTATGTGATTTGCATTCATACGGTCGCACAGGAGCGCATGGAGCGCACAAGGGAACTGGCCCATGAAAAGACTAACGAAATTCCTCCTATCCGCCGCGATGGTCGCCACGATGGCCACCTCGTTCAATGCCGTTCAGGCAGCCACCCCTCCGGACACTCTGGTCCAGGCCTGGCAGATGGACGACATCATCACCCTCGATCCGGCCGAGGTGTTCGAGTTCACGGCTTCCGAGATCCTGGGCAATACCTATGAGCGCCTGATCGCCTACGATTACAAGGATGTATCCAAGCTCTACGGTGAGGTTGCCGAGTCCTGGACCGTGTCGCCCGACGGCAAGACCTTCACCTTCAAGATCCGCGAGGGCAAGAAGTTTGCCTCCGGCAACCCGCTGACCGCCGAGGACGCCGTCTTCTCGCTCCAGCGCGCCGTCATCCTCGACATGTCGCCCGCTTTCATTCTCGGCCAGTTCGGCTTCACGAAGGATAATGTGAAGGACAAGATCAAGCAGACTGGTCCTTACGAGTTCACCATGGAACTCGACAAAGCCTATGCGCCGACTTTTGTCCTGTACTGCATGACCTCCAGCGTCGCCTCGATCGTCGACAAGAAGCTGGTGATGCAGAACGAGAAGGATGGCGATCTGGGCTACAACTGGCTCAAGACCAAATATGCCGGCTCCGGTCCGTTCTCGATCCGCGACTGGAAGGCGAATGAGGTTGTCGTTCTTGAGCGCAACCCGCACTACGACAAGAAGGCTCCGCTCGCGCGCGTGATCTACCGCCACATCAAGGAAACGGCGACTCAGCGCCTGATGCTTGAAAAGGGAGACGTGGATATCGCCCGCAACCTGAACCCGGAGGAAATCGAAGCCGTTTCGAAGAACCCGGACATCAAGGTGGATTCCGGTCCGAAGGGCGGCCTCTGGTATCTCGGCCTGAACCAGAAGAACCCCAACCTGGCGAAGCCCGAAGTGCGGAAAGCGCTCAAGTATCTTGTCGACTATCAGGCGATTGCCGACACGATCATGAAGCACAAGGGAACCGTCCATCAGGCTTTCCTGCCCAAGGGCTTCCTTGGCGCCGTTACGGATAACCCGTACAAGCTCGATGTCGCCAAGGCGAAGGAGCTGCTCGCACAAGCCGGCCTGAAGGATGGCTTCACCGTGACCATGGACACGCGTTCCACGGCTGACGTCACCGGCACGGCACAGGCGATCCAGCAGACCTTTGCCCAGGCCGGCGTGAAGCTCGAGATCATTCCTGGCGACGGCAAGCAGACCCTGACCAAGTATCGCGCCCGTCAGCACGATATCTATATCGGCCGTTGGGGCGCGGACTATCAGGATCCGAACACCAACGCGGATACCTTTGCGGCCAACGACGACAACTCGGACGACGCCAAGGCGAAGCCGCTGGCATGGCGCAACGCCTGGGATCCGGGCCCGCTCACGGCCAAGACCCGCGCTGCGGTTCTTGAGAACGACGCCGAGAAGCGCGCTCAAATGTACAAGGAACTGCAGCAGGCTGTTCTCGACGATGGTCCGTTCGTGATCTATCTGCAGGAAATCGAAGTCGCTGCTCAACGCAAGAACGTTGAGGGCTTCATCATCGGTCCGTCCTTCGACACCAACAGCGTTGCTCAAGCGAAGAAGAACTAATACCTCGATGGCATCATCAATCGCGAACGGAGGCGGAGGGCAGGATGCCCTCCGCTTCTATCTTACAAAGACTGCTCATTTCATTCTCGTGCTGGCGACGACCCTTCTCGGGCTCGTTGCCGTCACCTTTCTCATCGGCCGCGTCGTTCCCATCGATCCCGTGCTCGCCATCGTCGGCGACAGGGCTCCCGCTCACGTCTACGAACGCGCCCGCCAGGAACTCGGCCTCGATCTTCCGCTCATCCAGCAATTCTGGATCTATCTGAAGAAGGCTGTCACCGGCGATTTCGGAAATTCGGTGCTCACCACCAACCCGGTGATGACGGATATCGCCAACGCCTTTCCGGCAACTTTCGAGTTGGCAACGCTGGGCACTCTCATTGGCACAGTCATCGGCATTCCTCTCGGCGTCCTCGCGGCCGTGAAGCGTGGTACCCTGATCGATCAGGTCGTACGTTTCCTTGGCCTCGCCGGCTACTCCATTCCGATCTTCTGGCTCGGCCTCATGGGCCTGCTGCTGTTCTATGCCAAGCTCGGCTGGGTCGCAGGGCCCGGGCGCATCGACGTGACCTACTCGTATCTCTACACGCCGGTCACCGGCATCGTGCTGATCGATACCGCCATGCAGGGCCAATGGGATGCGTTCTGGAACGCGGTATCGCACGTCCTCCTGCCGGCATGTCTGCTCGGTTACTTCTCGCTCGCCTATATCAGCCGCATGACCCGTTCCTTCATGCTCAATGAGCTGGCGCAGGAATACGTGATCGCGGCGCGCGTGAAGGGTCTGTCCGAGATGCGCGTGATCTGGCGTCATGCCCTGCGCAACGCCGCCGTGCCGCTGGTGACCGTGATCGCCCTGTCCTACGCGAACCTGCTCGAGGGCTCGGTGCTCACCGAAACCGTCTTCGCGTGGCCGGGCCTCGGCCAGTACATCACCAATTCCCTGCAGAACGCCGATATGAATGCAGTGCTGGGTGGAACCCTCGCGATTGGCACCGTCTTCGTGCTGCTCAATCTCGTCTCCGACCTGCTCTATCGCCTGCTTGACCCGAGGACCCGCTGATGGCCGGCTCCCCTGCCCTCTCCCAACCCACAGGCTTGCGGGCCTGGCTTCTGTCGCCTGAGCCCACCTCCCGCTGGCAAGCGCGCCTCGGACGCTTCTATCTCGGCTGGCGAACCTTCACCAAGAACCCGCTGGCGGTGATGGGCCTCGGCATCGTGGTGCTGCTGATCGTCGTCGCCCTCTTCGCCGACGTCCTTGCGCCTTATTCTCCGGTGATCGGAGGCGACCTGCGCACGCAGCGCCTCCTGCCACCGAACGAGACCTTCTGGCTCGGCACGGACGACCAAGCGCGCGATATCCTCTCGCGCATCATCCACGGTTCGCGCATCACCCTGTTCGTCGTCGTCCTGGTGTCGATCATCGCAACCCCCATCGGCCTTCTGGTCGGCACGATCGCAGGCTATCTCGGCGGCTGGGTCGATACGGTGCTGATGCGCATCACCGACATCTTCCTCGCTTTCCCGCGCCTCGTCCTCGCGCTGGCTTTCGTGGCGGCATTGGGACCGGGCATCGAGAACGCCGTCATCGCGATTGCGATCACCTCCTGGCCACCTTACGCCCGCATCGCGCGCGCAGAGACGCTGATGATTCGCAACAGCGACTTCATCGCCGCCGTCAAGCTGCAGGGTGCCTCGACGCCGCGCATCATTTTGGGTCACGTCATTCCACTCTGCCTCTCCTCCGTGATCGTGCGCGTCACGCTCGACATGGCGGGCATCATCCTGACCGCGGCAGGTCTCGGCTTCCTCGGCCTCGGCGCACAGCCGCCGTCACCGGAATGGGGCGCCATGGTGGCGACAGGCCGCAACTATCTCATCGATCAATGGTGGGTCGCCGCCATGCCCGGTCTTGCCATCTTCGTGGTGAGCCTCGGCTTCAACCTGCTGGGCGACGGCCTGCGCGACGTTCTCGATCCGAAGGCTGCGAAATGATGAAGCCGCTTCTCGAAGTCGAAGACCTCCGCGTCCGTTTTCACCTGCGCACGGGTATCGTCGAGGCGGTACGCGGCGTGTCGTTCCAACTCGGCCGCGAGCGGCTCGGTATCGTCGGCGAATCCGGTTCGGGCAAATCGCAGACGGGCCGCGCCATCCTCGGCCTCACCCCTCCTCCCGGCGAAGTCACGGCCAAGCGCCTGGCTTTCGACGGCATCGACCTGCTCACCGCCTCGAAGCGCACCCTGCGGACCTTGCGCGGCGGGCGCATCAGCATGGTGATGCAGGACCCGAAATACTCGCTGAACCCGGTCATGACCATCGGCGAGCAGATCATCGAGGCCTATCAGGCGCACGCCAAGGCGAGCCGCGCGGAAGCCCGCGACAAGGCGCTCGCCATGCTGGAGGCCGTGAAGATGCGCGATCCCGGACGCGTCTTCTCGCTCTATCCGCACGAGGTATCGGGCGGCATGGGCCAGCGCGCCATGATCGCCATGATGCTCGTCACTGATCCGGACCTGCTCATCGCCGACGAACCGACCTCCGCTCTCGATGTGACGGTATCCATGGAAGTGCTCCGCATTCTCGACGAACTCGTCGCCGAACGCGGCATGGGCCTCATCTTCATCTCCCACGACCTGAAGCTGGTCTCCTCGTTCTGCGACCGCGTGCTCGTGATGTATGCGGGCCGCGTGGTGGAGGAACTGGAGGCCAGGAACCTGCGCGAGGCGAAGCACCCCTACACGCAGGGGCTCATGCGCTGCCTGCCGACTCTGGCGGACGACGTTCGTCCGCTCCCGACCCTGAACCGCGATCCTTCCTGGGCGCTCTGATCATGCTCGATATTCAGAACCTCAACGTCGTCTTCGGCACGGGCCGTCTCAAGGTCGATGCGGTCAAGAACGTGAGCTTCACCGTCAATCACGGCGAGTCCTACGGGCTCGTTGGCGAGTCCGGCTCCGGCAAATCGACGGTGCTGCGCGCCATCTGCGGCCTTGCGCCGATCACGAGCGGACATGTGCGCGTGGACGGCAAGGAGGTCGCCACGCCGCGCAGCAAGGATTTCTACCGCACAGTGCAGATGGTTTTTCAGGACCCCTACGCCTCGCTCCATCCGCGTCATACGGTGGACCGCACGCTCTCGGAACCGCTCGCCATCCACGGAGAGAAGGATGCGGAGGCGCGCATTCTCCAGGCGCTGAAGGAAGTGGGCCTGGGCCCCTCGTTCCGCTTCCGCTATCCGCATCAGCTTTCGGGCGGCCAGCGTCAGCGCATCGCCATCGCGCGCGCGCTCATCCTGCGCCCGAAGGTTCTTCTGCTCGACGAGCCGACCTCCGCTCTCGACGCTTCGGTGCAGGCGGAGATCCTGAATCTTCTGGACGACCTGCGCCGCCGCATGGGCCTCACCTACATCCTGGTGAGCCATGATCTCGCAGTCGTCGCGCATCTGTGCGAGCGACTGCTCGTGATGCGTCACGGCGAGGCCGTGGAGGAGACGGCGTCGGAAGCGCTGCGCTCCGGCGAGGCCACGAGCGAGTATACTCAATCCCTGATCCAGGCGAGTCAGGGCTTCACGCGCAACCCCTCTCAGCCGGCTCACGCCAAGGCCGGCTGAGGCGAT
>DASRWK010000038.1:0-2560 GCA_035776715.1 Microvirga sp. | reverse complement strand
GGCGAGCGGCACGGTGAGCATGATGATGAAGGGGTTGATCCAGCTCTCGAACTGCGCCGCCAGAACCAGGAACACCACCAGCAGCGCCATGCCGAAGGTGACATAGATCGCGCTCGAGGATTCACGGAATTCCTGCGACTGGCCGGTGTAGCCGATGCGCGCGTCCGCCGGCAGGTTCTCGCGCACGATCTGCTCGAGCACCGCAAGGCCCTCTCCGATTGAGGCGTTGCCCTGGAGGCCGGCATCGATGGTGATCGAGCGCATGCGGTCGAAGCGGTTGAGCGTCTGCGGGGCGGCTGCTTCCGTCAGCGTCACGAAGGAGGAGAGGGGGACGAGTTCGCCGTTCGTGGCGCGCACGAAGGTATTGGCGAGATCGTTCGGCGTCGCGCGGTCCTCCGCGCGGCCGCGCATGATGACGGAGTATTCCTCGCCGCGATTGACGAAGGTGGAGACCTCCCGCTCGCCGAACATCAGCTCGAGCGTTCTGCCGATATCCTCCACCGAGACGCCGAGATCGGCGGCGCGCTGCCGGTCGATCTGCACGCGAATGTCCGGCTGGGATTCCCGGTAGTTGGAATCCATGTTCACGAACATGCCCGTTTCCTGCGCCTTCTCCATGACGATGTCGCGCCACTCGCGCAGGGTATTGTAGTCGGGGCCGCCCAACACGAACTGGATGGGCTTCGAAGGGCCGCGCTGGCCGAGCGAGCCGGGGCTGATCGGGGCCACGCGCGCACCGGGGAAGTTCGCGACCTTGCGGTTGATCTCCTGAACCAGTTCCTGCTGCGTCATGGTCCGCTGATCCCAGGGCACCAGACGCACGATGATCATGCCGGAATTCACCGGCGAGGGACGCGCGAAGCCCGGAGCCACCTGACTGGTGATGGAGGAGACGACGCCCTGCTCCTGATAGGGCAGAAGAATCTTCTCGACCTCCTTCACGCGCTCGCGGGTGTAGTCGAGGCTCGAGCCCTCGGGCGCTTCGATGCGCACGATGATCGCGCCGCGATCCTCCGTCGGGGAGAAGGTTTTCGGCAGCATCTGGAACAGGCCGTAGGCCGAGGCGCACACCATGAAGCCGACGGCGAGGATGACGAGAGGCGCCTTGAGAACCCGGGTCAGGATCTTGCGGTAGACATTGTTCATGCCCGTGAAGAAGGGCTCCGTCATCTTCTGGATGCGGCCATGGGCCGGCACCATCAGCTTGGAGCACATCATCGGCGTGAGGGTGCGCGCCACGACGCCGGAGAAGAAGATGGCGGCGGCGAGCGTGATCCCGAATTCCCGGAAGAGCTTCCCGGTATTGCCGGTCATGAAGGCCAGCGGCACGAACACGGCCATCAGCGTGGCCGTGGTGGCGATTACCGCGAAGCCGATCTCGCGCGCGCCGTCGAAGGAGGCGAGCAGCGGAGGCTGTCCCTCCTCGATTCGGCGGTGAACGTTCTCGATCTCCACGATGGCGTCGTCCACCACGATGCCGATGGCGAGCACCACGGCAAGCAGGGTCAGCACGTTGATGGAGGCATTGAAGAAAGCCATCACCATGCAGGCGGCGATGATCGACACCGGGATCGCCACGATGGCCACGATGGTGGAGCGCCAGTCGCGCAGGAAGACCAGGATCACCAGCACGACGAGGCCGATGCCCTCCAGCAGAGTATGCAGCACGCCCTTGATGGAGGCGCTGATGAACTGGCTCTCGTCATAGGAGATCTGCGCCGTGGTGCCCGGCGAGAGTGAAGACTTCAGGTTCTCCAGCTCCGCGCGCACGCCCTCCGCCACCGCAAGGGTGTTGGCGGTCGACTGGCGCACGACGCCGAGGCCCATGGCGACATTGCCGCCCTCGTAGAACTCGAAGCGGTTGTCCTGCGGACCCACCTCGATATGGGCGACCTCGCCCAGGCGCACGAGATAGCCGTTCTTGTTCGAGACGATGAGCTGTTCGAAATCCTGCTGGCTGGAGAGGCGGGAATCCGTCTTCACGGTGAATTCGCGCTGCGAGGATTCGATGCGCCCGCCCGGAAGCTCCACGTTCTGCCGCTTGATGGCGGTTTCCAGGTCCTGCACGGTCAGGCCGCGCGCCGCGAGGGCGGCGCGGTCGACCCAGATGCGCATGGAATAGCGGCGCTCGCCCGCGAGGTTGACGTTGGCGACGCCCGGCACGGTCGAGAGGCGGTCCACATAGACGCGCTTCAGGAAGTCGCTGAGCTCGAGCGCGTCGTAGGTGGAGGAGGTGACGCTGATCCACATGATGGCGGACGCATCGTCGTCCACTTTGCGGATCACCGGCTGGTCGACGCCGTCCGGCAGGCGGCCGACCACGCGGAACACCGCGTCGCGCACGTCCGACGTCGCGCCCTCGGGATCGCGCGACACGTCGAACTCGATGGAGACGGACGAGCGCTCGTCCCGGCTCTGCGAGCGGATCTGCTTGATGCCCTCGATGCCTGCGACCGCGCCTTCGATCACTTCCGTCACGCGGCTCTCGATGACCTCGTTGGAGGCCCCGCGATAAACCGTGGAGATGGACACGATGGGGCGATCGACGCTCGGGTACTCG
>DASRWK010000037.1:0-4244 GCA_035776715.1 Microvirga sp. | reverse complement strand
AGCCGCGACGGCAAGCCCGTCGAGGTGCGGCATGTGGCCGAAGTCCTCGCCAACATGACCGACGAGCCCGCCATCGGCCTCGCCAAGGATGCGGCGCTTAAGTAATATCAGCCATGACCGTTCACACCACGTCTCCCCAGTTCAAGCAGAATGCCGCTCGCGCGCTTCAAGATCCCCAGCTGCAGAAGGCGCTGAACAATGTGAAGCAGGGCTTCATCGACAAGCGTCAGGCGGCGGCCGACAAGCTCCCCGAATTCGAGGCCCTGCGGGATTCCGCGCGCGACATCAAGAACCACACGCTCGAACATCTCGACCTGTACCTCGAAGCGTACGAGGAGAAGGTGAAGGCATCCGGGGGCCACGTGCATTTCGCCCGCAACGCGGACGAGGCGCGTGAGGTCATCCTGAACATCTGCCGAGATGCCGGGGCGAAGACGGTCACCAAGGGCAAGTCGATGATCTCCGAGGAGATCGGGATCAACCACTACCTGGAAGCCAACGGCATCAGGCCCGTCGAGACGGATCTGGGCGAATACATCATCCAGCTGCGCAACGAGCTGCCGAGCCACATCATCGCGCCTGCCGTGCATCTGAACGCAACTCAGGTGGAGCAGGATTTCCGCCGCGTTCATACGCATCTCGACGCCAAGCGCGACCTCTCCGAGCCCGTGCAGCTGCTGACCGAGGCGCGCGCTGTCCTGCGCGAGCGCTTCCTCGCGGCGGATGTCGGAATCACGGGGGCGAACTTCCTGGTGGCCGAGACCGGCACGTCGATCATCGTCACCAATGAAGGCAATGGCGACCTGACGCAGATCCTGCCGAAGACGCACATCGTCCTCGCGTCCATCGAGAAGCTGGTGCCGACGCTGGAGGATGTGAGTCAGCTGCTGCGCGTTCTCGCGCGTTCGGCCACGGGTCAGGAGATGTCGGTCTATACGACCTTCTCGACGGGCCCACGCCGCTCAGGGGATGCGGACGGACCTGAGAACTATCACGTTGTGCTGATTGACAACGGGCGCTCCTCCATGCTCGGCACGAGCTTCGAGGAGATGCTGCGTTGCATCCGCTGCGGCGCCTGCATGAACCATTGCCCGGTCTATCATGCGGTGGGCGGCCACGCCTATGGCTGGGTCTATCCCGGCCCCATGGGTGCCGTGCTCACGCCCTCGCTCATCGGCGTCGACAAGGCTGGGCACCTGCCCAACGCCTCCACCTTCTGCGGGCGCTGCGAGAGCGTGTGCCCCGTGCGCATTCCGCTCCCCAAGCTCATGCGCCATTGGCGCGAGCGGGAATTCGAGCGGCACCTGAGCCCCGCCTCCGTCCGCTCGGGGCTGAGCCTCTGGGGGTTCTTCGCCAAGCGCCCCGCCCTCTACCGGTTCGCGACCCGTGCCGCCATGGCCACTCTGGGCTTCGCCGGCCGCCAGCGCGGTCGCTTCTCCTGGCTGCCGCTCGCGAAAGGCTGGACGAAGCACCGCGACTTCCCGGCCCCGCAGGGCGAGACATTCCAGGCGCGCTGGCAGCGCGAACGCAAGAGGAGAGCGGCATGAGCGCCCGCGACGAGATTCTCGCCAGCATCCGCCGCTCTCTCGGCGTGAAAGGCAGTGAGACCATCCGCAGGCAGATCGTGCAGGATCGGCTGGAGCGGGCGCCGAAAGGCGTGATTCCTACTCGCGGGCAGGTCTCCGGAGAGGAACGCATCGCGCTGTTCAGGACGATGGCCGAGGCTTCCCTCGCGACCGTGACGGAGGTGGTCTCTCCCGCGGAAGTGCCGCAATCCATCGCCCTGTTCCTGCGCGATCACAACCTTCCGGCGTCCCTGCGCATGGGCGACGACCCGCGCCTGAAGGCCATGCCGTGGGGCGAGACGACGCTTGAGATCTCACACGGACCGAGCCAGGGCAGCGATCTCAATGCGGTCAGCCATGCCTTCGGCGGCGTGGCCGAAACGGGCACGCTCGCCATGATCTCGGGCCCGGAAAACCCCTCCACCCTCAACTTCCTGCCCGACAACCATATCATCGTGGTCTCGGCCAAGGACATCGCGAGCGATTACGAATCCGTGTGGAACCGGGTGCGGTTCACCTTCGGCAAGGGCGGCATGCCGCGCACGGTGAACTGGATCACCGGTCCCTCCCGTTCCGGCGATATCGAACAGACCCTGCTGCTCGGCGCTCACGGCCCCCGGCGCCTCCATGTGATCGTGGTGCGGGAGTAAGAGCGGACTCGCAAAGGCCGCGGGGTGGCATATTCTTCTCTCCATTGCTCAAGCTTGGAGGCCGCCATGCCCGCCCGCTCTCTGATCTTTCGCACCCTCCGCTGGTCGGCCTGGGACGGCTGCGAGGCAGGCCTGGAACACGCAGACGTCCGCCCCGCCGACGGAGGCCTCACGATCTCCGGAATCGTGATCGGCCAGGTGGACGGGGCCAAGTTCGGCCTGCATTACCGTCTCAAGGTGGATTCCACGTGGCGGACGAGGACCGTCCATCTCCGGACCACCTCCGGACGGGTGCTGGAGCTGGAGAGCAACGGGCAGGGAAGCTGGACCGAGGACGGCAAGCCCCAGCCCGAGCTGCAGGGCTGCATCGACGTGGATATCCAGGCAACGCCGCTGACCAATACCCTGCCGATCCGCCGGCTGGAATGGCCGGCCGGAACCGCAGCCGACATTCGCCTCTGCTACATCGCCGTTCCGGACCTGGCCGTTTCGCCCCGCACCCAGCGCTACACGGCCCTCGAGCCCGGCTCCCTCTACCGGTTCGAAAGCCTCGACAGCGGATTCACGGCCGATCTGCCGGTCGACGAGGACGGCTTCGTGCTGGACTACCCGGGACTGTTCCGGCGCATGCGCTGAACACCTTCCACACTGTGGCATCTGGGCGCGGCCAAGGCTATGGCGCCCGCCGGGGATTTCGTGTAAGTCTTTGAAATCAAATATAGTTTTTAATAGTTCTAAACTAGAAGAACAATGATCGTCTGCTCCTGCAACATCCTCTCCGACGGTGATGTGAAGGCCTGCCTCAAGCCGGGACCGGGCTGTCCGCGCACGCCCGCTCAGGTCTATCGCTGCCTGGGCTGCAGTCCCAATTGCGGCCGCTGTGCCCGGACGATCCGGGATATCATGGACAAGGCGCTGGCGGATGCCGGAGCAGACCCGATTGGCGCCTGCCAGCGGGGCTGCTGTCCCGCTTCCCTCGAAAAAGTGGCAGCCGAGCCGCATCTTTGAATAAAGAGGGTTTCACCCTAGTTCATAAATCCTCTAAAGAAGGGTCGACGTTTTCGTCGCCGTTTTGATGTGAGGGTAGGATGAAGGGTGATCCGAAGGTTATCGAGTATCTCAATCGCGGCCTGCGCAGCGAGCTGACGGCGGTCAATCAGTACTGGCTGCATTACCGGCTCCTCGACGATTGGGGCTACAAGGAGCTCGCCAAGACGTGGCGCAAGGAATCCATCGAGGAGATGCACCATGCCGATCGCTTCATCGAGCGCATCATCTTCCTCGAGGGCTTCGCCAACCTCCAGGTGCTCGATCCGCTGCGGATCGGCCAGAACATCCAGGAAATCCTCGAGTCGGATCTCGCTGCTGAGTACGATGCGCGCAACCTCTACGGCGAAGCGGCTGCCTATTGCGACAGCATCGGCGACCGTGTGTCGAAGAACCTGTTCGAAGAACTGATGGCCGACGAGGAGGGCCACATCGACTTCCTCGAGACCCAGCTCAACCTCGTCGAGCAGGTTGGCATCGAGCTGTATGCGCAAAAGCACATCGGCGGCCACGGCGACGATCACTAAGGTCGAACCTGACGATGCATATGCAAACGGCCCGCTTTTGAGCGGGCCTTTTTGTGTCTAGGCGGAATCCGCCAGCTTCCCCGGCTCGTCGATGGAGGCGATGGGGAGCGTCACGACGCGAAGCTCCGGGTCGCCGGGATCGATGCGAATGGAGAAGCCGAGGCTGCGGCACATCTCGAGCATCGTGGTGTTCTCGCGCAGAACCTGCCCTTCGACTTCGTGCAGGCCCTCCGCCTTCGCCCATTCGATCATCAGGCGCATGAGGATCCATCCGAGGCCGAGCCCCTTGAGATCGGATCGCAGAAGGATGCCGTATTCGCCCGTCTCGTGGTTGGCATCGGCATGCAGGCGAACCGCGCCCATCATCTCTCCGGTCTGTTCGTCGAAGGCCACGAAGGCGATGGCGCGGGCGTAATCGAGCTGCGTCAGCCGTGCCAGGAAGGTGTGGCTGAAAT
>DASRWK010000036.1:0-3332 GCA_035776715.1 Microvirga sp. | reverse complement strand
AAGGCCGGTCTGATCCGGCGCGTCGAAGCGGAAGGCGATGGTCGAAGCCTCCCTGTGGAGCTGACGCCGGAAGGCATCCGGCGCGCGACAGCCGCCTTCCGGGAGGACATGGCCATCGAGGCCGCCATGCTCTCCGGCCTGACCCCGGAGGAGCAGAGCGACCTCGCCCGGCTTCTGCGCAAGCTCGCCCTGACGATCACGGACACGCCTCCGTTCGATTGACCGGGGGGTGGGACAGGGTGCCTCATTCTTGCATTGGAAGGCTTTATCGCCTATAAGCCGCCTCGCGCCCGCTCGACACCCTTGGAGGCACGGGCGCGAACCTCATGGCCGCCGGTAGGTTTCTCAAGGAACCTGGGCGGCCATCGGTTTTTCAACCCATTTCATAGGACCACGACCATGAGCGAAGTAAAGCAAATCAAGGCCGTGGCGCGCGACCGGGCCGGCAAGGGGGCCGCCCGGGCCGTTCGTCGCCAAGGCCAAGTTCCCGCCGTCATCTACGGAGCCGGCCAGCCGGCCCAGGCGATCGCCCTCGATTTCAACCAGACCAAGCAGCTGATCTTCGCCGGTCACTTCCTCACGACGATCTTCGACATCGACGTGGACGGCCAGACGGTCCGCGCCATTCCGCGCGACTATCAACTCGACCCGGTGAAGGACTTCCCCCTTCACGTCGACTTCCTGCGCGTCGCCGCCGGCCAGACCATCAAGGTCGTGGTTCCGGTGCACGTGATCGGCCAGGACAAGTGCCCGGGCGTGAAGCGCGGCGGCACGCTCCAGATCGTCGAGCACACGGTCGAGCTCCAGGTTTCGCCCGACTCGATCCCGGACTTCGTGGAAGCCTCGGTTGAGGGCCTCAACATCGGCGCCTCGGTCCACCTCAACGACATCAAGCTGCCGAGCGGCGTCAAGGCGACCTCGACCGAGAACCTCACCCTCGTCACGGTCGTGGCCCCCACCGGCATGAAGGAAGAGGAAGAGACCCCGGCCGCTGCCGAAGGCACCGCCGCCTGATCGGCTTCATCGGGCGTTCAAGCCCATTGACCGGCTTCGACGCTCCGACCGAAAGGCCGGAGCGTTTCTTATGAGAATGCCTGAACGATGCGCCTTTTCGTCGGCCTTGGTAATCCCGGTTCCCGCTACGCCAGAAACCGCCACAACATCGGTTTCATGGCCGTGGACGAGATCGCGCGCGTGCACAACGCTGGCCCCTGGCGCAAGCGCTTCCAGGCTGAAGCCGCGGATGCGGTGATCGGGGGCGAGAAGGTGCTGCTCTTGAAGCCGCAGACCTTCATGAACCTGTCGGGCCAGGCGGTGAGAGAGGCGCAGAGCTTCTTCAAGATTCCGCTGAACGACGTCACGGTCTTCTACGACGAGCTCGATCTGCCGCCTGCCAAGCTGCGCGTGAAGATCGGCGGCGGCAATGCAGGCCATAACGGTCTGCGCTCGATTTCCGCCCATTGCGGCAACGATTACCGCCGCGTGCGGCTCGGCATTGGCCATCCCGGCCACAAGGCTCTCGTGCAGAGCCATGTGCTGGGTGATTTCGGCAAGAGCGAAGAGGCCTGGGTCGAGGACCTGTGCCGCACCATCGCCGACAACGCCCCCCTTCTCGCCCGCGGCGAGGACGGGAGCTTCCAGAACAAGGTCCACCTCGCCATGGAGGCGAGGGGCTGGACGGACGTGAAACGGCCCGGAGAAAAGGCCAGCACAAATAAGGAGTGAGGCCATGGGCTTCAAGATGGGCATCGTCGGCCTGCCGAACGTGGGCAAGTCCACCCTCTTCAACGCGCTGACGCAGACAGCCGCGGCACAGGCTGCGAACTATCCGTTCTGCACCATCGAGCCGAACGTGGGCGACGTGGCTGTGCCTGATGAGCGCCTTGACCGGCTGGCCGCCATCGCAGGCTCGGCCCAGATCATCCCGACCCGCCTCACCTTCGTGGACATTGCAGGCCTCGTGCGCGGCGCGTCCCGCGGCGAAGGCCTTGGCAACCAGTTCCTGGCCAACATCCGCGAGGTGGATGCCATCGCCCATGTGGTGCGCTGCTTCGAGGATACGGACATCACACACGTCGAGGGCAAGATCGACCCCATCGCCGATATCGAGACCATTGAGACCGAGCTTATGCTGGCCGATCTCGACAGCCTCGAGAAGCGTGTCACGGCGCTCGAGAAGAAG
The DNA here is from genome assembly GCA_035776715.1 of Microvirga sp. Lineage (GTDB taxonomy): Bacteria > Pseudomonadota > Alphaproteobacteria > Rhizobiales > Beijerinckiaceae > Microvirga. The sequence continues at coordinate 1,150 of DASRWK010000036.1, read as the reverse complement.
GCCAAGGGCAACGACAAGGAGGCGAAGGAGACGCTCGACCTCGTCAACCGCACATTGCCGCTGCTGCGCGAGGGCAAACCGGCCCGCATGGTGGAGCGCAAGCCTGAGGAAGAGCGTCTTTTCCAGATGCTCGGCCTCCTCTCCTCCAAGCCCGTTCTCTACGTGTGCAACGTGGAGGAGGCTTCCGCAGACAAGGGCAATGAGTTCTCGGTCAAGGTGTTCGAGCGGGCCAGAGAGGAAGGCGCCAAGGCTGTGGTCGTCTCGGCCAAGATCGAGAGCGAGATCGCCGTTCTGCCGGCCGGGGACCAGAAGGATTATCTTGATGCCGTGGGCCTCGAGGAGCCCGGCCTCAACCGCGTGATCCGCGCGGGCTATGAGCTTCTGGGCCTCATCACCTACTTCACCGTCGGCCCGAAGGAGGCCCGCGCCTGGACGATCACCAGGGGCACACGGGCACCGGCCGCCGCCGGCGTGATCCATACGGATTTCGAGAAGGGCTTCATCCGTGCCGAGACCATCGCCTATGGTGATTACATCTCGCTCAAGGGCGAGGCGGGCGCGCGAGATGCGGGCAAGCTGCGCCTCGAAGGCAAGGATTACGTCGTCCAGGACGGCGACGTGATGCACTTCCGCTTCAACACCTGAACCTGAACCGTAACCAAATCTGTCAGAATCCTGAACGGGCTCTTCCCGGTCCGTTCAGGACGTTTCTGCTTTCATGTCCAGCGTGGAGGTTGGATCGATGCAGGACATTCTCGAGAAAGTCTTTTCGATGATCGTGTCGCCGAGCCTGGGCAGCGCCGAGTTCTTCGTCGCTGTCCTGGTGGCTTGCGGCCTTGCGATGATTGCCATTTCGTCCTTCCTTCCGAAGACGGCCGCCGACGATCTGGAATGGTGGGAACGCTAAGGCGTTTTCCCTCCATGCGGATCCCGGTTTGCCGGCATGATCATGGCCTCTCCCGTCACGGCAGGCGCAGTGCCTTTGGGCCGATGCCGAGGCCGATCTGCAGGCTGTCGGCGATGCGGTGCGCGCGGTCGATGAAGAACTGCGCGACATCGGGCTCGCAGACCTCACGCGCGGTCGCCTCGAACAGGGCCAGCCAGCGCTCGAAATGGCTCTCCGCCAGGGCCAGGCCCCGGTGGGCCTGCT
>DASRWK010000035.1:0-2463 GCA_035776715.1 Microvirga sp. | reverse complement strand
GCCGACCCGGCAGGCCGGCAGGTCCGCGGCATGATCAACAACTGCGCAGGCGGCGTAACGCCCTGGGGTACCTGGCTGAGCTGCGAGGAGAACTTCAACGGCTACTTCTGGGGAAAGCTCGGTGAGGAGCATCCCGAGGCGAGGAACTACAAGCGCTACGGCATCGGCACGCCAGCCTATGCCTGGGGCAAGTTCTACGAGCGGTTCGATCTGGTCAAGGAGCCCAACGAAGCGAACCGCTTCGGCTGGGTCGTGGAGATCGATCCCTTCGATCCCACATTCGTGCCGAGGAAACGCACGGCTCTCGGCCGCACCAAGCACGAAGGCGCTGCCGGAATCACCAACGGCGATGGCCGCTACGTGATTTATCTCGGCGACGATGAGCGTTTCGACTACGTCTACAAATTCGTGACCGCCGGAAAGGTCGATCCGCAGAACAGAGCCGCCAATCTCGGCCTGCTCGACGAAGGCACTCTCTATGTCGCCAAGTACAACCCCGACGGAACGGGCACCTGGCTGCCGCTGGTGCACGGCCAGGGGCCGCTCACCGACGCCAACGGCTTCAAGAGCCAGGCCGACGTGCTGATCGAGACGCGCCGTGCGGCGGACCTGCTGGGAGCGACGAAGATGGACCGCCCCGAGGACATCGAGGCGAACCCGCAGACGAACCGCGTCTACGTGATGCTCACCAACAATACCCGCCGCAAGGACGATCAGGTGGATGCCGCCAACCCTCGAGCGAACAACGCATTCGGTCACATCGTCGAAATGATGCCGGAAGAGGGCGACCACGCCTCGACCGCGTTCAAGTGGGAGGTGCTGGTCAAGTGCGGCGATCCTTCCGTGGCTTCCGTGGGAGCGACCTTCTCGTCCGAGACCACCCAGAACGGGTGGTTCGGCATGCCGGACAACTGCGCAATCGACAGCCAGGGCCGCCTCTGGATCGCCACTGACGGCAACAACGCCAAGGCCACGGGACGTGCCGACGGGCTCTGGGCTCTGGAGACGGAGGGTGAACTGCGTGGCACGTCCAAGCACTTCTTCCGTGTTCCGGTAGGCGCGGAAATGTGCGGCCCCTGCTTCACACCCAACGACGAGTCGCTGTTCCTGGCCGTGCAGCACCCTGGGGAGCCGGACGACGGGGTGGCTGCGAGCTTCGAGAATCCGATCACCCGCTGGCCGGATTTCAGAGACGGCGTGCCGCCTCGTCCTTCGGTGCTCGTCATCACCAAACAGGGCGGCGGCAAGATCGCCTGATCGGCCTGCCGTACGTCCGGAGCATGGCAAGGGAGATCCTGCGACCTCCCCTGCCAGCATCCGGGAGAATGCCGTTCACTCGCTGCGGCTGCGCGAGGCGAGTCATGCGGATCTGGTTGATTCGGGAGGAAAGTGGCGCGGGCGACGGGGCTCGAACCCGCGACCTCCGGCGTGACAGGCCGGCACTCTAACCGACTGAGCTACGCCCGCGCATTTCGTCTCCATCGCGTCCGGCTCGAGGCCTCGAATTTCCGCGGTGGAGGCGCGCTCGTACCGGTGATTTGGCGGGCTGTCAAATGTTGTTTTCATCATCCACAGCCCCAGCCTGTTCTCTTCGGAGAGAATCCTCTCCGATTAGTCCCGGGCGCTGATGGAGAACACCTCGTACCCTGCCCCGTTCAATACGCGCACGACCTCCACCTCCGGGTCGCGGGATTGGGGGCGGCGGGCGAGCGAGAAGACCTTCAGGGCGCGTTCCTTCGCCTTGTCGACGGAATCGGTACGAACCATGATCCGGCGGATCACCCCGCCCCCGGCCTCTTCCGAGGCGACGGTTTCGATACGGTAGATTTCAACCACGAAGGAGCAACTCCACTTGAGACAGTCTCCGCTAGGCCCCGAGGCGCTGGAGCTTGTCGAATTTCCTGATCAGACGATCCCGCTTCAGCTTCGACAGGCGGTCGATCCAGAAGATCCCGTCGAGCTGATCGATTTCATGCTGGTGGCAGACGGCCATCAGACCCTCCGCCTCCTCCTCCTGCCCGGCCCCGTCGAGATCGCTGTAGCGCACCCGCACGCGGGCATGCCGTTCGAGTTCCTCGGTCACGCCGGGCATCGAGACGCTTCCCTCTACGTGCCGGATCATCTCGGACGAGGCCCAAACGATCTGCGGATTCACGTAGATATGCGGAGAAGGATCCCGTTCGAGTTGGATCACCACGAGGCGCTCGAGCACTCCGATATGGGGAGCCGTGATGCCGATGCCAGGAGCGGCCCGCATGGTTTCCGTCAGATCCTGCACCAGGTCGCGAAGCCTGTCGTCGAAAGCGGTCACGAGCCCCGCCTTCTGCCGCAGGCGCGGGTCAGGAAAGCGAACGATGGGACGGATCGCCACAGGGGAAGCTCCTTCACCAGTAGGGTTTACTTGTAACGGCCGCCACGCTGCAGCACCTCGATCTTGTAGCCGTCGGGATCCTGAATGAAGAA
>DASRWK010000034.1:0-4511 GCA_035776715.1 Microvirga sp. | reverse complement strand
CCTTTTTCTCGATGCTTGGTTTAGAGGTCGGGTTTCGCCGGAAACCCGCATTGATCGTTACGTGAGAACAGATATGTCACGGGCAACCCTTGGCTGGATCGTTCTGGGCTGGGTCGGCTTTGCCCTCCTGCCCTGGTACGGCTTCGACCGTTCAGCCGCCCCGACCGTCACCGACTACGTCGTCGGCGGGTCGGGCCTCATTCATGGACTGAAGGGAGCGTGGTGGCTTTTGCCCATTCTCGCACCGCTTCTCATGAGCCTGCGCCCTGCGCTTCTTCCCTCGCGCGCGGACAACAGCACTTGGCTGATCGCCTCCGGCATCCTGGGCCTTGGCCTGATCGTTCTCCAGGGCTTCACGATCGGCCTGAACGGCTGGTCGCTCGACATCCTTGAAGCTCTCACCGGCGGCAAAGGCCCCAGCCAGGGCGGCATGGGCTATGGCGCCACGCTGACCTCCTTCTCCCTTCTCGTCATTCTCTGTCACGGTCTTGCCGCGCGCGGCTGGTGCCGGGGCGATGCGTTCGTCACGTCCTCCATCGGCATCGTGATCGCCCTCATCATCGTCTTCGTCTTCTTTCCCGTCACGACGATCCTCGCGAGCGCCTTCGCGGACAACGACGGCAACTTCGCGCCCCTCGAGTTCGCGGCCAAATTCATGGACCGCTCCATCTGGGGCCTGGACTGCCTCTCCAGCGACCTGCGCTGCGGCGTGGCCTGGAACACCCTGTTCCTCGGCCTCCTCGTGGGAGTCGGCACCACCGCCCTCGGTCTCGCCTTCGCGCTGATCGCCACGCGAACCGCCTTCCGCTACAAGAAGCTCCTGCGCGTGATGAGCGTCCTCCCCATCATCACGCCACCCTTCGTGATCGGTCTCGCGCTGATCCTGATCTTCGGCCGTTCCGGCGCGCTCTCCTCCGTCCTGTGGGAGTGGTTCGGCATTCCGCGCTCGCGCTGGATTTATGGCCTGCCCGGCATCTTCATCGCGCAGCTTCTCGCCTTCACGCCTATCGCCTTCCTTGTGCTCGTCGGCGTCGTGCAGGGCATCAGCCCCACCCTCGAGGAGGCCTCTCAGACCCTGCGCGCCAAGAGCTGGACGACCTTCCTGACCGTGACGCTGCCGCTGATGCGACCGGGACTTGCGAACGCCTTCCTTCTCGGCTTCGTGGAAAGCCTGGCCGATTTCGGCAATCCCCTCGTTCTGGGTGGCAATTACGAGGTGCTCTCGACCAAGATCTTCTTCGCGGTCGTCGGCGCCCAGCAGGATCAGGGACGGGCCGCCGTGCTCTCGATCATTCTGCTCGCCTTCACCCTCGGCGCGTTCTGGCTGCAGCACGCATGGCTCGGCAAGAAGGTCTACACCACAGTCACCGGCAAGGGCGATTCGGGGATTCCGCTGCCCCTGCCGCGCCGCGTTGCGCTGGCCTCCTACCTCACGGCCATCCCGTGGGCTGTGTTCACGCTCGCCGTTTACGTGATCATCCTGGTGGGCGCCTTCGTGCGCTCCATGGGCCGCGACTATACGCCCACCCTCGTCCACTTCCTCACCGCCTTCCGCGTGGAGCAGGCGGATTGGGGCCTCTACTTCTCCGGCTCGGCCTGGGATTCGTTCTTCGCCACGATCAAGATCGCGGCCGTCTCGGCGCCGCTGACGGCGGCGATCGGCCTGCTCACGGCCTATCTGCTGACCCGCCAGCGCTTCTCCGGCCAGCGCTCCTTCGAGTTCGGCACGCTGCTCAGCTTCGCGATTCCCGGCACGGTGGTGGGCGTGTCCTACATCCTGGCCTTCAACGTGCCGCCCATCGAGATCACCGGCACCGGCTTCGTGCTCGTGATGTGCTTCGTGTTCCGCAACATGCCGGTCGGTGTCCGCTCCGGCATCGCCACGCTCAGTCAGATCGACAAGAGCCTGGACGAGGCTTCGCTGACGCTCGGCGCTCGCTCGGCCACCACCATGCGCCGCGTGGTGCTGCCCCTGCTGCGTCCCGCCATCGTCGCCTCTCTGGTCTATTCCTTCGTTCGCGCGATGACGGCCGTCAGCGCCGTGATCTTCCTGGTGACGGCCGAGTACGACATGGCGACCACCTATATCGTCGGCCGTGTCGAAGCGGGCGAGTTCGGCCTCGCCATCGCCTATTCCACCGTACTCATCCTCGTCATGCTGGTCGCGATCGTCGCGATCCAGGTCGCGGTCGGCGAGCGGCGTCTCGGACGCCGCTCCGCCAGTCCCTCAACCAGCCCCGTTGCCGCTCAAGCCATTCCATGAACCAGATATCCTCCATCTCCCTGTCCCGCTCCCCGACGTCCAACAAGCAGGCGGCCTCGGTCGAATTCCGCAATGTGACGAAGCGCTACGGCAATGTCACCGCCGTGGACGACGTGTCCTTCACCATCGAGCCCGGCCAGCTCGTGACGCTGCTCGGCCCCTCCGGCTGCGGCAAGACCACGACCCTGCGCATGATCGCGGGTCTCGAGATGGCCAGTGAAGGCCAGATCCTGATCGGCGGACGCGACGTGACGCATCTCTCCGCCGCCGACCGCGACGTGAGCATGGTGTTCCAGTCCTACGCGCTCTTCCCGCATATGTCGGTTCTGGAGAACGTGGCTTATGGGCCGACCGTGCAGGGCATTCCGAAGAAGGATGCCTACGCGATGGCGATGGAAAAGCTCGAGCTCATCGGCCTGAAGGGTCTCGAGAAGCGTGCGCCCTCGGAGCTCTCCGGCGGTCAGCAGCAGCGCGTCGCCGTGGCGCGCGCCCTCGTGCTGGAGCCCCAGGTGCTTCTGTTCGACGAGCCCCTGTCGAATCTCGACGCCAAGCTGCGGCGCCGCGTGCGCGAGGACATTCGCGAGCTGCAGCAGAGCCTGAATCTCACCGTGGCATATGTCACCCACGACCAGGAGGAGGCCCTCGCCGTTTCGGACCATATCATCGTGATGTCGAACGCCCGCATCGCTCAGACGGGCACGCCGCGCGAGCTCTACGAGGAACCGGCGGACCTGTTCGTCGCCGACTTCATCGGCGACGCCAACATCATCTCCGGCGAGATCGTCGATGCATCCGGAGAGATGGCGAATGTGAGGATCGGCGGCATGAGCATTCAGCTTCCCCGTCGTGGCGTCGGCCCAGGACCTGTAAAGCTCGCGGTGCGCCCCGACGCGATCGCGCTGGACGACGATTCCGCGGCCGCCGGAAAGGTCATGGGAACGGTCAGGAAAGCGTCCTATCTCGGCACCCAGATGGAGTACGAGGTGGAAAGTCCCATCGGGGAATTGTTCGTCGTTCAGTACGGCCGCAAGGACCCGATCGTTCCGGGCACCCCGATCTCGATTTCCTTCTCCACGCAGCGCGGAATCGCAATCATTCCCGGGGCCTGATCCTCTAAACGGCGCCCTCGTCCGGAATGTTGAGGATCGTGCCGCAGGCCTTGCAGTGAATGGCGTCCCTGTCGTGCCGCTGCAATCCGCAGACGGGACAGGGATGACGCACCTTGTTCGGCCGGAGCAGAACCTGCACGAGGCGCAGGAACAGCGTCACTCCGAAGATCATGATGATAACCGAGAGCAGGTGCCCCAACGTGCCCTTGAGCGTGATATCGCCGAACCCCGTCGTGGTGAGCGCCGCGATAGTGAAATATAGCGCGTCGATGTAATTGCGGATGTCCTCGTTGGTCCAGCGCTGGGTCTCATAGACGAAACCCGTCATGATGAAGATGAAGACGCTGAGATTGACGGTCGCAATGATCAACTCCTCGTTGCGCCGGAAGAAGGCGCTGTCGGCCCGCAGCCGCACCAGGAGCTGATAGGTGCGCAGGAGCCTCACCGTGCGCAGGATGCGCAGGAAGCCGATGCCCTCGCCCACCACCGGTGCGAGGAATGAGACAATGGAAGCGATATCGGCGAAGGTGACAGGATGGGCGAGATCCCGCCACCGGTTCCGGCTGATGACGATCCGAGCCAGGAAGTCGGCCAGTATCGCCAGGCCGATGGCTACATCGATCCACTCCATGGCTTTGTAGCGCGGCAGGAAGGACGTGACTACGATGAAGAGGATGGTCGCAATGTCGAAGATGAGGAGGCCGTAGCGAAAGCGATGAGCCTCAGGGGCATCGGCCTCGTACAGAAACCGGAGTTTCCCGACCAATCTCCAGCGGGAGGTTCCAAGTGCCTGGGGCGAGGAGGTGCGATGCATGGGAGATGTCTTGCCTTCTTTCGGTTCGTTGGACCTCCCACTATCTATATGGCAGGCTTGCAATTCTAACAGGGTGTATTCTGAGCCGAAGCGGTTTACGGATGGCCCGGCGACTTTCACGAGATGGACGAATGCTCAAGGCTCTGATTTTCGACATGGATGGAACCCTGGTTCACAGCGATCCGGTCCATCTGCGGGCGTTTGCCGAGATTCTGAGGCCCGAAGGCGTGACGATCGACGAGCATGTCTATCGCTCCACGATCATCGGCCGCACGAACGAAGCCATCTTCGCCAGCCTTCTTCCACATCTCTCGGTGAAGGAGCA
>DASRWK010000033.1:0-3353 GCA_035776715.1 Microvirga sp. | reverse complement strand
GTCACCATTCCCGAAGGCCTCACGAGTGATCAGATCGTCGCGCGCCTTTACGAGAACGAGATCCTGAGCGGCGACATCGCCGAGACGCCGCGCGAAGGAACCCTGCTGCCTGATACTTACAAGTTCGAGCGCGGCACCACGCGTCAGCAGATCATCAACACGATGCAGGCAGCCCAGCGCCAGATACTCGACCAGATCTGGCAGCGCCGCTCTGCCGACCTGCCGATCAAGTCCCCGCAGGAGCTCGTGATCCTGGCCTCCATCGTGGAGAAGGAAACGGGCCGCGCCGATGAGCGCACCCGTGTGGCCGGCGTGTTCATCAACCGACTCATGAAGCGCATGAAACTCCAGTCCGATCCCACGATCGTTTATGGTCTGGTGGGAGGCAAAGGCACTCTGGGCCGGGGGATCCTGCGCAGCGAGATCGAGATGCCGACGCCCTACAACACCTATGTGATCGAAGGGCTGCCTCCGGGCCCCATCGCCAATCCCGGACGCGCCGCGCTTGAAGCCGTGGCCAATCCGTCACGGACGAAGGATCTCTACTTCGTCGCGGACGGTTCCGGTGGCCACGCTTTCGCCGAAACCTACGAGCAGCATCAGCGCAACGTGAGCCGCTGGCGACAGATCGAAAGGTCCAGGCCCGCGACCACTGGCGACGATGTCGACCGCGTCCTAGACGCCGATGCCCCCGCTCAGCCGGCTGCGCCGGGCCAATCCGGCGCACTCGACGATGGGCTGAATGAACTGCGCGGTACCGCCGGCGCCATGCCTGCCAGGGTTCGCACCGTCGTCGGCGCCAGCGGGCAGCGCGCCAGCGGCTTCGATGCCAGCGAGGGGACGGAAAAGGATCCGCTCAGGAACAAGAGCTTCGACCTGACCAACCCGAAGACCGTTCCGGATCTCAAACAGCCCTGATTCGTCGCGCAGGGCCCTTGCGGTCCATTTCGGAAACCGTGGCATTCGGGCGCCGGACCCCAAAGGTCAAGTCCATGTTGGGATCGGTCCGGTGCTCTCGATCTCAGAAGGCGCATCGCTCCTTGCGGAGCCCGCGGTCCGCGTCAGCGAAAACCGAATCCACTTTTTTTCACGATGCGCTATGGTCGCGCCGAATTCCGTTTCTGCGCGACGTCTGAGGATCTGTGCATGTCGATTGCAAGCATGACCGGCTTTGCCCGCGAGGCCGGTGTGACCGGCCCGTATCAATGGGCCTGGGAGCTCAAGACCGTCAATGGCCGTGGGCTCGAGGTGCGCGTGAGGACGCCCTCCGGGCTCGATGCCGTCGGCGAGGAGGCGCGGAGCCAGATCCTAAAGGCCTTCACGCGGGGGCAGGGGCAGCTCAACCTCTCGGTTTCCAGAACGTCGTCGACGCCCAAGCTCCGCGTCAATCAAGAGGTGCTGCAATCGCTCCTCTCCGTCATCGGTGAGCTGAACCTGCCCGACAATGTGCAGCCGGCCTCCCTCGACGGGCTTCTCTCCGTCCGAGGGGTCGTGGAGCTCGATGAGGATGCCGTCGATCCCGGACAGGACGCGGCACTGGCCGCGGCGCTCAGGGATGGTGTAGGGAAGCTCATCCAGGCGTTGAAGTCCACGCGACTGAGCGAGGGCCAAGCGCTCTCGGCCGTCCTGAACCAGCAGCTCGATGCGATCGCGGCGCTCGTGAGCGAGGCGGAGGCAAGCCCGGCGCGTCAGCCCGAAGCCATCCGCGCGCGCCTCGAAGCGTCGATCGCCGAGCTTCTGGAGGGCAAGGCCTCCCTCGATCCGGCGCGTCTGCATCAGGAGGCGGTCCTCATCGCGGCGCGTGCCGACATCCGCGAGGAGATCGACCGCCTGAACGCCCACGTGGACGCCGCTCGATCTCTCCTGCGGGAAGGCGGGCCGGTCGGGCGCAGGCTCGACTTCCTGGCGCAGGAATTCGGTCGCGAAGCCAACACTCTCTGCGCCAAGGCGAATGATGTGGCTCTTTCCCGGATCGGTCTTGAACTGAAGGCCGTTATCGAGCAATTCCGCGAGCAGGTTCAGAATGTGGAGTAATGCGGTGAGCCAAGATTCGAAGCCTCCCGTCGGCCGTCGCGGCCTCATCCTCATCCTGTCCTCGCCCTCTGGCGCCGGAAAGACGACGCTCACCCGCAATCTCGTGGAAGAGCGCGCGGGCGCTCTGTCCATCTCCGTCACCACGCGCCCCAAGCGTCCGTCCGAGATCGAGGGAAAGCACTATCACTTCATCGACGTGGAAGAGTTCAAGGCGATGCGCGACCGCGACGAACTCCTGGAATGGGCCGAGGTTCACGGCAACTTCTATGGGACGCCGCGCAAGCCGGTGGAGAGAGCCCTTGCCGCCGGTCAGGACATGATCTTCGACATCGACTATCAGGGCACCCGCCAGGTCCGTCAGAAGCTGCCGGACGACGTGGTGACCGTGTTCATTCTGCCCCCGAGCTTCAAGGAGCTGAAGGCGCGTCTCGAGCGCCGGGCGGAGGATGCGCCCGAGGTCATCGCGAAACGCCTCGCCAATGCCCGGGTCGAGATGGAGCGCTGGGTCGAATACGACTATGTGATCGTCAACGAGGATCTCGACCTCTCCTTCCAGAGCCTGAAAGCCATCCAGGCGGCGGAGCGCCTCAAGCGCGACCGGCTGGTCGGTCTGCAGGAATTCGTCGAAGGGCTGCTCTCGGAGAAGGTCGACTAGAGCATTTTCGGAGAAGTGGGCCCGGTTCGCCGCCCATCAATGCAGCGAACCAGGAGGGAGATGATCCCACGTTGACGGAAACAGCTTTAGGCCTTGCCTCGCATCGCATCGAGCGCATTGGCCAGCGCCACATAGCCCTCCACGGGCACGTTCTCGGCCCGGATCGTTTCCTCTAGGCCGGCAGCGACGATGATCGCGACCGGATCGGGCGTGACCGCCTTCAGGCTCTGGCGCAGCATCTTGCGGCGCTGTCCGAAGGCGGCGGCGGTGAGCGCCTCCAGGTGCGCAGGGACGACGTCGGCGGGCTGTTCGGCGGGGACGATGTGGACGACCGCGGACATCACCTTGGGGGGCGGCACGAAGGCGGAGCGGTGGACGGGCAAGGCCAGGCGGGCGGTGCTGCGCCACTGGGCGAGGATCGAGAGGCGGCCATAGGCTTCGCTGCCGGCGACCGCGACGATGCGGTCGGCGACCTCCTTCTGGAACATCAGCGTCAGCGACGCCCAGAAGGGCGGCCAGGCGGGTGCCGTCAGCCAGCGGACCAGCAGCGCGGTGCCGATATTATAGGGCAGGTTGGCGACGATGTGGGCGCCGGGGCCGAGCAGGCTCGCCTCGTCGATGGTGAGGGCGTCTTCCTCCAGGATGCGCAGCCGGCCGGGATAAG